>CAZLUS010000009.1:0-28948 GCA_964562775.1 uncultured Flavobacteriaceae bacterium
TTTTGGCAATTCCCACACTTTTGGGCGCTGGGTTGGATGTTAGATGACGATTATAAAAAAGGAGGTTTTAAAATGTTGCCTACCGGTAAAAAAGATACAGGAACAGTATTACAGATTATTTTATATACAATTTGGATGATAGTTATTTCTATAATGCCAGTCTTTGGTTTTACAGGAAGATTATTTTTATCTATACCTGCAGCAGTACTCATATTTTTAATGGGACTAACAATGCTTATTTTTGCATTTAAGTTGTATGAAAAAAGAGATAATAAGGCTGCTAAAAATTTAATGTTGGCAAGTGTGAGCTATATTACATTAATGCAGATTGTGTATGTAATTGATAAATTTATTTAGAAAGAAGCTTAAAAGAAATAAATAATGGATTTAACGCAAGGTACGGAAGAGGAGAAACAAGAAAGATCCAAAAAAATGATGCTTTGGTTTGGGATTGTTAGCCTAATTATGGGTTTTGCAGGTTGGACTAGCGCCTACATTGTTAGTAGCAAGCGAGAAGATTGGTTAGATAATATAAATTTACCACAAGCTTTTTTTATAAGTACGCTATTAATTATTATGAGTAGCGTTACGTATATACTTGCAAAACGTTCTGCTAAGGCAAACAAACAAAAACAGGTTACAAACTATTTGTTAATTACACTAGCTCTTGGCCTAAGCTTTATAGTATTACAATTTGTGGGGTTTTCTCAGATGAGAGAAAGTGGGTATTATTTTACAGGACCAACAAGCAATATTAAAATGTCTTATATTTTTTTAATTGCATTTGTTCATATTGTACATGTTGTAGCAGGTTTAATTTCCCTATTAGTGGTAATTACCCAACAATTTAAGAAGAAATATTCACCAGAAAATATGCTTGGATTGGAATTAGGAGCTACATTTTGGCATTTTCTAGATATTTTATGGGTTTATTTAATAGTATTTATGTTTTTTGTAAAATAAATTGCTTTTGAAAAAGTTTCAGTCTAGAATATCTTTTTCAATACAGCAAAAGATGTAAATTTGCTAAAGTTTTAATAAAACGTTTTTAATTTATGAATACAACGGCAACGACCAGTGGTGAAGAAAATGTTTGGGGAGGTGGTAACAAACCTCTAGGAGCAAGCTATGGTAAAATGATGATGTGGTTTTTCATTGTTTCAGATGCATTATCCTTCTCAGGTTTTTTAGCAGCGTACGGATTTTCTAGGTTTAAGTTTATAGAAACTTGGCCTATAGCAGATGAAGTATTTACTCACGTTCCATTTTTTCATGGCAATTACCCAATGATTTATGTGGCCTTTATGACCTTTGTTTTAATTATGTCTTCGGTTACAATGGTACTTGCAGTTGATGCCGGACATCACATGAAAAAGAACAAAGTAATTTTTTACATGTTCTTAACCATTATAGGTGGAGCCATTTTTGTTGGTTCTCAAGCATGGGAATGGGCTACTTTTATTAAAGGAGATTATGGGGCTTTAGAGACTAAAGGAGGTCGTGTATTACAGTTTGTAAAAGCAGATACAGGAGAAAGAGCAGCTATAGCAGATTTTGCAACTGTTTTAAAAGAAGATAGAGTCGCTAATACAAATGATAAGGGAATATGGTATAATGCAGATGAGCGCTCGCTACCTTCACTTTCTGTAAATGAAGTTATCGCAGGTTTTAAAGCGAACTCTAATATTTTAATACGCACAGAAAAAATAAACGAAGAAGGCGAAAAGACACTTTTAAGTAGAGAAGCATCACTTTTAAAATTGAATGATGCCGTACGTGTTGTAGAAGGTGCTAATTTAATTAGAAATGAATACGGTAGTCGTTTGTTTGCTGATTTCTTCTTTTTTATAACAGGCTTTCACGGTTTTCACGTTTTCTCTGGAGTAGTAATTAATATTATCATATTCTTTAATGTGATTATAGGAACTTATGAAAGAAGAGGTCATTATGAAATGGTTGAAAAAGTTGGACTATACTGGCACTTTGTAGATTTAGTCTGGGTATTTGTATTTACATTCTTTTATTTGGTATAAAATTAATTAATTTTCATTCCTTCAAAAGGAGGAACTTATAATAAAGATTAGGCGATATGGCGCACGAACATAAATTAGAAATTTTTAGAGGTCTTTGGAAGTTTAAATCAAATACTCAAAAAATATGGGGAGTATTAGCATTTCTAACTGTTGTAACAACAATAGAAGTTATATTGGGTATTGTTAAACCAGAATTCTTAACCAAGACTTCTTTTTTGTATATGAAATTATTGAATTGGATTTTCATTATCCTTACCCTAGTTAAAGCCTACTATATAGCATGGGATTTTATGCACTTAAGAGATGAAAAAACCTTCTTACGAAGAGCAATAGTATGGACTCCTATATTTTTAGTAGTTTACCTAATTACAATTTTGCTTATTGAAGCGATTTATATATATGATATCTTTAATAATGGTTTTGTTGCATGGGATTTTTAAAGTACTCATTTTAATAAAGTATAATTAAAAGACGGTTTTTAAAGCCGTCTTTTTTATTTTTGTGCAGTTCTTAACGCTATGAAAAAAGTTCTTGTTTTAGTAGTCTTATTTATACTTCCATTAGTAGCATATCTCTTTTTTGCCTCTGGAGTAAATAACTTTGGAAAACTGCCAGTTTTAACAGAAGAAGTCACTGATGTTTCCGTAATAAACCCTGCCTATACCTTTAAAGAAAAAATAACAATTCTAGGTTTTTTAGGTAATGATATAGAGTATATAAAAGGAAACCTTTTTAATCTAAATCAGAAAATATACAAACGTTTTTACGAGTTCAATGATTTTCAAATGATAATGCTTGTTCCTTTTGGTGAAGAAGATAAAATTAAGAGTTTACAAAAAGAACTAGGGGAACTTGCAGATCCACATAAATGGAATTTTGTTTTTGCAAATCCAAATCAGATACAAGAATTGTTTAGTAGTTTAAAAACAGATTTAAGCCTAAATAAAAACCTAGGCACTCCCAATGTGTTTATTATAGACAAGGAAAGTAAGCTTAGGGGAAGAGACGATGACGAAGATCAAAAAATAAAATATGGTTTTAACACCATATCTGTTGCTGATTTAAATAATAAGATGGAGGATGATGTTAAGATTATTCTTGCCGAATATAGACTAGCCTTAAAAAAGAACAATGCCAACAGGAGCAAATAACAGTAAAAAGTATACTTATGTATGGGTGTCTCTAATAATACTTGTTTTTGGTATTATAGTTATTCCTAGAATAATGAGCAGATTAATGGACGGTTCTGTGGTTGAAAATCATAGACTAGCAAATACAAACGTTGCTGCCAATTTAACATACATAACCAATAACGGAACAAAGCGAAAAGTCCCAGCTTTTTCTTTTATTAATCAAGACAGTCTTTTAATTTCAAATGAAGACTATTTAGGTAAAGTTTATGTAGTAGAATTCTTTTTTACTACATGCCCAACCATTTGCCCTATAATGACAAAAAACCTAGTAGAACTTCAAGAAACATTTAAAGATGAAGCTACTTTTGGTATTGCATCTTTTACCATTAATCCAAGATATGATACCCCTACAATTTTAAAAAAATACGCTGCCAATTACGGTATACATGATATGGATTGGCATTTAATGACTGGGGAGCAAACAGAAATCTACGATTTGGCGAACAAGGGTTTTTATATAGTCGCAAATGAAGTAGAAGATGCCCCTGGAGGTTTTGAACATTCTGGAGCATTTGCATTGATAGATAAGAAAGGCTATATCCGCTCCAGAACAGATAAGTTTGGGAATCCACTTATATATTACAGAGGTACAATAACAGAAGAACAGGGAACTAATAAAGAAGGCGAAGCACAGCAAATAACGATGCTAAAAGAAGATATTAAAAAATTATTGGCAGAATAGATGCAAGAGAAGGCGATAAACGAAAAAAGAGTAAAAATAGGGATAACGATATTGTCTATTATCATTCCAGTAGTTGTTGCACTTTTATTTGGTTATAAAATACCAGATGCTAAACCGCTTAAGTTTTTGCCGCCTATCTACGCTTCTATTAATGGACTCACAGCAATTTTTTTAATACTAGCAGTTGTGGCTATAAAAAATGGAAAAAAGAAGCTGCATCAAAACCTAATGACAGCCTGTATTATATTTTCAGTTGCTTTTTTGGCAATGTATGTTGCGTATCATATGACTTCTGAGTCTACTTCTTATGGCGGAGAGGGTTTTGTTAGGTACATTTATTTTTTCATTCTAATATCACATATACTGCTATCCATAATAGTGATACCTTTAGTATTGATTACATATAGCAAGTCGTATTTTTTTAAAGATTATTTAGCTCATAAAAAATGGGCAAGATATACCTTTCCAATATGGTTGTACGTAGCTATAACAGGTGTGGTAGTTTATTTAATGATTTCTCCGTATTACTAATGATAAAAAAAACAGCCCTAATACTAGTTGTGTTATTCATTTTTTCTCCTGAGATGGTAGAAGCGCAATGTGCTATGTGTAGAGCTGCATTAGAAAGTGAGGCAGATAATAGCCAAGCAGAGGGTATTAATAACGGAATTGTTTATCTAATGGCTATACCATATATTTTAGTTGGCGGACTTTTTTTTGTTATTTATCGTAAGCTAAAAACAAAAACTACATCAATTTAATTTTTTTGATTTAAACTGTAACAAATAAGATTTTAAGCAGTCTTATAAGAATACGTTAACGTATTCATCAATCATTAAAAACCCAATCATATGTTTGACATCGAAAGGTGGCAAGAGATATTTGATACTATTCGCAAGAACAAATTGCGAACCTTTCTCACGGGTTTATCTGTGGCTTCCGGAATATTTATTCTTGTTATTTTACTTGGCTTTGGCCAAGGGATGCAAAATGGCATAGCAGAAGAATTTAAAGAAGACGCTGTTAGTAGCATTTGGGTTTGGCCTAGACGCACAACTGTTGAATATAAAGGGATGAACCCGGGTAGGCGAATACAGCTCCGTAATGAAAATTATGAGACGATTACTACAGCTTATAAATCCGATTATGAAAAAGCTTCTGTGCTCTATTTTCCTAGGAATGTACAAGTAATTTATAATAATGACCTTTTAGTTTATAACGTTGCTGGTACTACGGGAGCCATACAAACAATTGAAAATGAGTTTTTGTTAGAAGGAAGGTTTATTAATGAAACCGATGTGAGGCAAAATACTAAAGTGGCTGTGATTGGTAATAAAATTAGAAAAGAGGTTTTCTCTGATTTGGATACGCCCGTCGGAGAGTATATTAAAATATCTGGAGCTGGATTTAGAATTATAGGAGTATTTGGTGAGCATGGTGAAAATGAAGGTGAAGAAGAGCGCATTTTTATTCCGATAACAACAGCACAACTTGCATTTAACGGGGCAGATAAAATTAATAATATGAATTTTATGCTTCCAGAAATGGAATCTTTTGATGCTACAGTAGCTAAGAATAAAGAATTTAACGATAAACTTTTGGCTTACTTAAAAGAAGAGCATGGTGTAGCACCAGAAGACGATAGAGCAATTCGTATTTGGAATCCTATTCAAGAGCTAAAACGCTTTTATACGCTAGGCAATGCGATACAACTTTTCTTTTGGGTAGTCGGTTTTCTTACATTAATTGCTGGAGTGGTGAGTGTAAGTAATATCATGTTGATTGTGGTAAAAGAACGCACACGAGAAATAGGGATACGAAAAGCGTTAGGTGCTAAACCATGGTCTATTATTGGAATGATAATGCACGAAGCTATTTTTGTTACTGCTGTTGCAGGTTTTTCAGGACTTATTTTTAGCATGGGACTTCTTGAAATTGTTGGCCCAAATGTAGAGATAGATTATGTTGTAAACCCGTCAGTGAGTTTCAATGTAGCACTATCCACAGTTATATTATTGATAGCTGCTGGAGCGTTAGCAGGTTTTTTCCCCGCTTGGAAAGCAGTTAAAGTTCACGTTATAGAGGCGCTGCGCGATGAATAAATTAAAACCTAAGGTTAATAAAATTTTAATACTATAATGTTTAGTAAAGATCGTTGGAAAGAAATTATAGAAGTTCTCTCAAGTAATGTATTGAGAACTGTAGCAACGGCATTTGGTGTAGGGTGGGGAATCTTTATTTTAATTATTTTATTAGCTGCCGGAAAAGGACTTGAAAATGGAATCCGCCAAGATTTTAATGGTGTAGCCACTAATACGATGTTCATGTGGACTAGAACTACCACAATGGCATATGACGGGTTGCCAGAAGGCAGACGTTATCGTTTTAAAATCGAAGATGTTGAACTTCTTAGGCGGAATGTGCCAGAATTACGAGTTATTTCTCCTAGAAATGTTTTGTTTCCATCTGGTAATGATAATGTGATAAGAGGTGTTGAAAGTGGTCAGTATCGTATTTGGGGCGACTATCCAGGAATTGTTGAGCAAAGACCCATGTATACATCCTATGGACGTTTTTTTAATTATAATGATATCGATAAAAAACGAAAAGTAGTTGTTATTGGCGATGGAATTAGAAAAGATTTATATGAGGAAGATGAAGAAGTGTTGGGCACCTATGTTAAAATAAGTGGAATAAACTTTATGGTAGTGGGTGTTTATAAAGAAAGAACTAGCGGAGGAGGAGGACAAAATAGCGAATTGGAAATTTTTATGCCATTTACCACTTTTTCGCAAGCTTTTAATAGAGCAGATAACGTGGATAGATTATCCTTGACTGCCAAAGATGGTAGTTCTATAAGCAATCTAAACGAAATTATTGTCAATACTATAAAAGAGGGAAGAAGAATACATCCGGATGATGATAGGGCAGTAGGTTTTTTTGATTTGTATGAGCAATATAATAGGGTTGAAAGCCTTTTTGGAGCCTTAAAATTTGTTGCTTATTTTGTAGGGATTTTAGTTCTTATCTCAGGAATTATAGGAGTTAGTAATATTATGCTTATTGTCATAAAAGAAAGAACCAAAGAAATTGGGATACGCCGCGCCTTAGGTGAAAACCCCTGGTCTATTAAGCTGCAAATATTGATGGAATCAATCTTTTTAACGCTAATATCAGGTATGGCAGGCATTATATTTGGTGCGCTTTTTATTTATGGAATAAATATACTACTAGACTCTGTTGGTCCAGTAGATATGTTCTTAAACCCAAGTGTCAGTGTAGGAGTGGTTGTAGTTGCTCTTTTAATATTGATTATTTCAGGCTTATTAGCTGGTTTTATTCCGGCAAATAGCGCTATTAGAGTTAGACCAATAGAAGCATTACGAACAGAATAAAAGAAAATGATAGCTAATTAAAAGGTTTTATTAAAACCTTGGAATAAAAATTCCGAATATATAAATCAATCAAAAATGAAAAAATCAGTAACCATTATTATCCTTTTATTTATAGTCTTAGGTTTTGGAGGAGCCATGTATTATTTATATCAAAAAAATGCAGAAGACCCTGTTGTTTATGAAACAGAACAGGCTTCAAAGCAAACAATTATTAAAAAAACGGTGGCAACAGGGAGTATTTTGCCATTAGAAGAAGTGCTTATAAAGCCAAATATTTCAGGTGTTATAGAAGAAGTTTATGTAGAAGGAGGAGATTATGTAAAATCTGGAGATTTATTGGCTAAAATAAAGGTTGTCCCCAACTTAAATGCTCTTAATGATGCGCGTAATGGGATAGAAGATGCAAAAATTAATCTTGCAGATCAAAGACGTAATTATGAGAGGCAATTATCCATATTTAATAAGGGAGTTATTGCTCAAGCAGACTTAGATAGAGCACAAGTCACCTATGACCAGGCAAAACAAGCTTATAGCGCAGCTAACAAAAGGTTTGATATTGTAAACACAGGAACCACTCGTGGTTTTAAGAATGCAGCTAATACCTTAATTAAGGCAACTGTAAGCGGTATGGTGTTAGAGGTGCCAGTGGAGGTAGGTAACCAAGTTATTGAAAGTAATAATTTTAATGAAGGAACTACCATAGCTGCAATCGCCGATATCGATAAAATGATTTTTGAAGGAAAAATAGATGAATCCGAAGTAGGTAAAATAAAAGAAAACCTTCCACTTGAAATAACGGTGGGAGCTATTGAAAATAAAACTTTTGACGCCGTATTAGACTATATTGCTCCAAAGGGAAAAGAAGAAAATGGAGCTATCCAATTTGAAATTAAGGGTACTTTAAAAAAACAAGATACTACTTTTATAAGAGCTGGACTTAGTGCTAATGCTTCAATTATTTTGGCTAAAGTTGATAGTGTTTTAGCGATAAAAGAAGCTTTAGTTCAATTTGACCAAGAAACTAAAAAACCATTCGTTGAGATTGAAAGTGGAGACCAAGAATTTACTAGAAAAGATATTGAATTAGGGATAAGTGATGGGATTTATGTAGAAGTAAAATCTGGTGTTTCTGCCGAGGATAAAATTAAGGTTTGGAATGAAATAGAAGATGAAGAAGAAAATGAGTAGCCTTTTAACAAAATTTTTGAACTTTTCTTGTAACAATTTTGAAACTTGCGAGTCCTATAGGCGTAGGATTGCAAAATCTTATTAAAAACTAACAGACCAACAATGATAGAAATCAAAGACCTTCATAAATCGTACAAGATGGGTAGTAACTCCCTTCATGTATTAAAAGGAATAAATTTTTCTTGCGAACCAGGCGAGTTAGTAGCAATTATGGGGTCTTCGGGTTCAGGAAAATCTACATTGCTAAATATTTTAGGAATGTTAGATGAAGCAGATGAGGGAGAATATACACTAGATAATGTTCCTATAAAAAACCTTAATGAAACAAAAGCAGCCCAGTATCGCAATAAGTTTTTAGGTTTTGTTTTTCAATCTTTTAATTTGATTAACTATAAGAGTGCAATGGAAAATGTTGCATTGCCTTTGTATTATCAAAGGGTAGCTCGTAAAGAAAGACAAGAGAAAGCACTTAAATATTTAGAGCAAGTAGGTTTAAAAGAATGGGCAACACATTTACCTAGTGAGTTGTCTGGGGGGCAAAAGCAAAGAGTTGCAATTGCAAGAGCAATGGCGGCAGAACCAAAGGTATTATTAGCAGATGAGCCTACCGGTGCATTAGATAGTAAAACCTCTTATGAGGTGATGGATTTGATTCAAAAAATTAATGATGAAGGGAATACCATTTTAGTAGTAACACACGAGCCAGATATAGCTGAGATGTGTAAAAGAGTTATCCATTTAAAAGATGGTGTTATCGTAGAAGATAAAAAAGTAAAACAAGTAAGAGCCGCTCAATATGTTCAGTAGAGATACTTGGAAAGAAATATTTGAGACTATTCAGAAAAATAAATTACGAACTTTTCTGACTGGCTTTACCGTGGCTCTTGGTATTTTCATTTTTGTTACGCTCTTTGGTATGGGGAATGGTCTTAGTAACACTTTTGCCAAGTTTTTTGGGAATGACGCTACAAACATTTTTAGAATATTCCCATCTCAAACTACACTTCCTTATCGTGGATATAAAGCAAAGCGACAAATTGAGTTCGAGAATGAGGATTTAGATGATATCATGAAAGAATTTGCTCCGCTTATGGATTACATTACACCTCAAATACAACGTAACGGAACGGTAACTTATAAAGACAAATCAGATAACTATAGTAACAGAGGAGTAGGCCCTGGGATGCAATTTGCAGAAAAAACCATCTTAATGAAAGGAAGGTATATTAATGCTAAAGACATTCGTGATAAAGCTAAATATGCGGTAATTGGTAGAATGGTTGAGAAAGACATTTTCAGTGGTGTAGATGCCCTTGGAGAATATATAGACATTGCAGGTAGTTCATTTAAAGTAATAGGTGTTTATCAAGATGATGGCGGTGATAATGAAGAGCGAAATATTTTTATTCCATTTACTACAAGGCAACTTATGGAAGGCAATAATGATAAAATAGGTCAAATAACATTGGCATTTAATGAAGCAATAGGGTATGATGGAGCATTAAAATTTCAAAAAGATTTGGATGCTTTTATAAGGAAGAAAAAACAGGTAAGCCCTAAAGACCCACGAGGTATTTTTATTCAAAATGTAGCAGATAATTTAAAGCGAAATCAGCAATTTACAGGAGTTTTAAAAATAATAATCTCAGGTATTGCTTTTGCAGTAATTATTTCAGGAATCATTGGTATTAGTAATATTATGGTTTTTGTAGTTAAAGAGCGTACTAAAGAAATAGGAATAAGAAAAGCCATGGGAGCAACCCCAAAAATAATAACAAGTACAATTTTACTAGAGTCAATTTTTATAACTGCTATTTTTGGTTTTATAGGAATGATATTAGGCATCATCACTTTAAATATCATAGATGGTAAAGTGCTTGAAGAAGATTATTTCATTACTAGCCCAGGGATAAACTCTGGCATGGCTATTTTTGTTACCATCCTATTAATTATCTGTGGAACAATTGCAGCATATATACCTGCTAAAAGAGCAGCTAAAATAAAACCAATTGTAGCATTGAGAGACGAATAATTATGAAACAACTATTCGACAGAGACACCTGGAATGAAATCTTTCAATCAATACGAAAGAATAAACTTCGTACATTCTTAACGATGATTGGAGTTTTTATTGGGATTTACATATATATAGGACTATCAGGTGCTTCAAAAGGTTTAGATAATGGCTTTGAAAGAGAGTTTGAAACAATTGCTCGAAATAGTATGTTTGTTTTCTCTTCATCTACAAGTAAGCCTTATGCTGGGTATAAAACTGGTAGACGAATTCAATTAAAACTTGAAGATGTAGAAGTGTTACGTCAGCAAGTTCCAGAGATTATGGCTATTGCGCCTAGAAACGTGAAAGGCTTTTTTGGTAGTCAACCAGGAATTATCAAACGAGGTATAAAATCTGGCAGTTACTCTGTGTTTGGGGATTATCCTGAATTTACGGAAATAGCACCAAAAAAAATATACGATGGGGGTAGGTTTATCAATGATGCTGATATTGAGCAAGAACGTAAAGTCTGTATTATTGGCGAACGTACACAAAAAGAACTTTTTGAGGAAGATGAAGACCCTATAGGAGGGTATATTTCTATTGAAGATGTGAATTTTCAGGTTGTTGGTGTGCATAAATTTGCAGGGGGAGGCCCTTTTGATAATGATAGCGACATCTTTATTCCATTTACTACCTATAGAAAAATATATAGTACGGGTAACAATGTGTCATGGCTTACAATAGCAGCTTATGATGATGCAGATGTTGTACAAGCAGAAAAAGATATTAAGGCTACACTAAGACGTATTCATAAGGTTGATCCAACAGACGAAAAAGCAATTGGAGCATTTAATTTGGGCGAAATATTTAAAAAGATTTTTGGTTTTTCAAATGGATTAACATTTTTATCACTAATTGTTGGTATAGCTACTATTTTAGCCGGGGTAATAGGTATTGGAAACATTTTGTTAATCTCTGTAAAAGAACGAACTAAAGAATTGGGTGTGCGAAGGGCCTTAGGTGCCACGCCATCAGAAATAAGAAATCAAATTATCATTGAAGCATTGGTATTGACATTACTAGCTGGAATTATAGGGATAGTATGCGGTGCATTTACTTTATGGGGGCTTGGAAAGGCTTTTGGTGAAGGGGATTTTCCATACACAAACCCAACCGTACCAATTGCTTATGTATTGATGTCATTGTTTTTAATGGTAACACTTGGAATTCTTATTGGATTAATTCCAGCGCAGAGAGCTGTAAGTATAAAACCAATAGACGCATTAAGAGAAGAATAATAAAACTAACAACAAAAAACACATTTAAAAATGAATAAAATAGTTAAATACATATTAATCGCATTGCTAGTTTTAGCTGTGCTTTTTGCGGCACTTTTCTTTATTAAATCAAATAGTAAATCTCCTATTACCTATGAGACTCAAAAACCATTCATTTCTAATATTGAAAAGAAAACTGTAGCAACAGGGAAGGTTATTCCAGAAGATGAGATTGAAATTAAACCTCAGATATCGGGTATTATAGAAAAAATATACTTAGAAGAAGGGGTTAAAGTAAAAGCAGGAGATTTAATTGCTGTTATTAAAGTAGTTCCTAACGAACAGTCTTTAAATCAGGCGCAAGGTAGAGTTCGTAATGCAGAATTGGCATTGAATAATTCTAAAATAGAATACGATAGAAATAAAACCCTTTTTGATAAAGGGGTTATCTCTAATCAAAACTTTATTAATTTAAAATTAACCTATGAGCAGGCGGAGCAAGAACTTAAAAACGCTCGTGCAGATTATCAAATAATAAGAAAAGGTTCAGCTGGTGGCTCATCAAGTGCTAATACTAATATTAGAGCAACAGTAAATGGTACCATTTTAGAAATCCCTGTAGAAGAAGGTGATCAAGTAATAGAGAGTAACAATTTTAACGATGGTACAACAATAGCTACTATTGCTGATTTAGGTAAGATGATTTTTGAAGGTAAGGTTGATGAAGGTGAAGTTGCCAAACTTAAAGTAGGTACGCCTTTGACTATTAGTTTAGGTGCACTCCAAGATGAAGAGCTTAATGCCAAGCTAAGGTTTATTGCTCCTAAAGGTGTAGAAGAAACAGGTGCAGTTCAATTTAAAATTGAGGGAGATGTTGAAGTTAAAGAAGGTGTTTATATTAGAGCTGGATATAGTGCAAATGCATCTTTAGTATTAGAAAAAAAGGATAGTATTTTAGTGATATCTGAAGCTTTACTTCAATTTGATAGATCTACAAACAAACCTTATGTAGAAATTTCAACTGGCGACCAAAAATTTGAACGTAGAGATATAGAAATAGGTATTTCTGATGGTGTAAATGTGGAGATTGTTTCTGGCTTAGATGAAAATGATGATGTAAAACAATGGAATAAAACAGAGCCTATTAAAAAGGGAAATGAAGAAGAGGGTGAAGAAGATTCAGAAGACTCAGTTGAATAAAGAATAATACAAACAAAAAATCAAAAAACGAATGAAACATAAGTTAACCTTACTACTAATCATAGGATTTTTATTTGCTGCTAATGGGCAAGTAAAAAAATGGACACTAGAAGAATGTGTGGTCTATGCTGTTGATAATAATTTAACTGTAGCACAGTCTGAACTGGATTTAGATAATTCAAAGATTGATGAGTCTGATGCTATTGGGGCTTTAATTCCAAATTTGAACGGAAACGCCAGAATATCCTCTAATACGGGACTTTCTTTTAACCCTGCTACTCAAGAACCTACAACAAGTACCATTTTAAATGTAGACGGGGGTTTTAATTCTAATGTAGTTTTGTTTGATGGCCTTAGAAATTTTAAACGCATCCAACGGGCAAGATTAAGCGCTATAGCCAATCAATACCGTTTGGATAATATTAAGGATGATATAAGATTAAATGTGGCTAATGCATATATCCAGATACTATCTAATAAAGAGGCTTTAAAAGTTGCAAGGGCACAATATGCAGTTACAGAACAAGACTTAAAGCGCACAAAGGAACTTGTAGAATCTGGTGTTTCTCCAAGAGGAGATTTATTAGAGATAGAAGCTACAGCTGCAGGTCAAGAACAACAAATAGTTAATAGTGAAAGTTTAGTTGTAATTTCTAAAATAAACTTAGCGCAGTTATTACAAATAACTGATTATGAAAATTTTGATATTGCTGATGAAAGTTACGAGGTGCCACCTTCTACTATTTTAGATAATAGTGCAAAAACAATTTTTGATAAAGCACTTACCTTTAGAAACGAGATTAAATTTTCCGAATCTAATGTTGATTTGGCTCTAAAAGATTTAGAAATAGCAAAAGGAGCTCGATACCCAACTTTAAGTGGCTTTTTTAACTACAACACTAGATTTTCTGATCAGAATAATGCTATAGGCGGTTTTTTTGAGCAACTATATATCTTTGATGGTATTTCTTATGGAGCGCAATTAAACGTGCCAATATTCAATGGTTGGAGTACTAGAAATAATGTTAATAGAGCAAAAATTTCTTTAGATAGAGCACAACTTCAATTTGAACAGACTAAACTAGACTTAGAAGCAACGGTACAACAAAGGTATGTAGATGTGCTAACTTTTCAAAAAGCTTACGAAGCTGCTCTTAAAACTTTAGAAGCAAGAAGATTGGCATACGATTATGCCAAACAACGTTTTGATGTAGGTTTAATGAATTCTTTTGATTTTAGTCAGGCACAATCTAGGTTAGACAATGCAGAGGCCGATGCAATAAGAACTAAATACGATTATATTTTTAGGCTTAAGATATTGGAATTCTTTTATGGTATTCCACTTTCATTAAACTAAAGTTATCTTTGCCGTTCTTATGGCTAAGATTATAAATATAGAAACGGCTACTACAAACTGTTCGGTCAGTATTTCGGTAGATGGAAAAGTAGTTGCTATTAAAGAAGAAAACACAGCTAATTATTCTCATTCTGAACAATTACATGTGTTTATAGAAGAAGCCTTAAAAGAGGCTTCTTTTTCATTTTCTACTATTGATGCTATTGCGGTAAGTAAAGGACCAGGTTCTTATACAGGTTTGCGTATTGGGGTTTCGGCAGCAAAAGGCTTATGCTTTTCACTAGACCTTCCTTTAATTTCTGTACCAACATTAGAAAGCATGGCAAGGCAGCTAAAAATACAATCTAATGAGATTATAATCCCTGTTTTAGATGCTAGAAGGATGGAGGTGTATTCTTGCGTTTTTGACCATAATTATAATGAGCATAGGGCAACAAAAGCTGAGATTATTGATGAAAATTCATTTTTAGAATACCTAGACTTTAAAAAGATACATCTTATTGGTAGCGGGGCTAAAAAATGCGAAGAGACTTTAAAGTATTCCAATTTTAAATTTTATAATAATGCTTTTCCTTCTGCTAAAGAAATGGCATTATTAGCTGAGGAAAAATATAACAAAAAAGATTTTGAAGATGTTGCTTACTTTGAGCCGTATTATCTAAAAGATTTTATACTTCAAACTAAAAAGAAATAATCTTTTCTATTTTATAGTGTGCATAACACGCTGTGGGAATGGTATTTCTATGCCTGCATCATCAAAACGTAGTTTAGACTCTTCATGTACATAAAATTTTGCTTGCCAAAAATCTTCGTTTTTAGCCCAATAGCGTAGCGTTATATTTACAGCGTTATCCCCCAAAGAATCTACATAAACTTCTGGGGCAGGCTCTTTTAATATGGTGCTTTTATCGGCACATATTTTCAGTAATATTTCTTTAGCTGATTTAATATTAGCATCGTAACTAATGCCTATGATATAATTATCTTTTCGTATGGGTTCGGCATTATAGTTTATAACATTTCCGTTAGATAATTGCCCATTAGGTATAATAGCTATTTGATTGCCAAAAGTGGTGAGTTTTGTGTTAAAAATAGAAATCTCTTTCACATTACCTTCTACACCTTGAGCGGAAATAAAATCACCTACTTTAAAAGGTTTAAACACTAAAAGAAGCACGCCACCAGCAAAATTAGCTAAGGAGCCTTGTAATGCTAGTCCAATAGCTAAACCAGCAGCTCCTAATACAGCAACTAAAGAAGAAGTCTTTACCCCTAATTGAGTTACTACCAATACAAAAAGTATCACTTTAAGAGCAATACTTATAAAGCTTTCTAGAAAAGTTTCTAAGGTTAGGTCGTAATCTTTCTTCTCAAAGAATTTCCTAACCATACGGTTTAAAAACTTTACTACCCATAGACCAAAAATTAATATAATAATAGCTAAGACTAAATTTGGCATTAGATTCCAAATCCAATCTATTGCATTGTCTAAATGTGCTTGTAAGTCTGTTAATTCTTTCATTAAGATTAAAGTTGTTCTAGTACTTCGTCTACAGTTACTACAGGTAATTTACAGGTGCCTTCTATGCAAACATAGATTAAAGTTTCTCCTTTAGTATACCTGTTTTTGAGTAAATCAATTTCGCCTTCTTTTTTAGACCCTACAAGAATGCTATTAGGTAAGTAGTTTTTTGCTAATTCTTTGCCTAAGGTATCGCTATTGTCGCCAACAATTGCTATTTCATAAAAATTCAGATTTTTATAAAGCACTAAGTGTAACCAATTAGCATATCCTATAGCATTTTCATCAAAATCAGCTTGTACATTTTTAAGCATCTGTTTTACTATATCTCCATAACCTTCGTTAATATATAATTTATGTAGCTTTAATAAATTCTTACCCATAATGGAATTAGATGCAGAAAGGTCACCATCATTGGTTTCTATGGTTCTTCTAATTAAAGAATCATCTAAATCAGAAGTATAATAGAACATTTTGCTATTGCTGTCTTGAAAATGTTGTATGCTATAGTCAGTTAATTTTTTAGCTTCTTTTAACCATTTATTGTTAAAAGTAAGCTCATAAAGCGAAATATAAGCTTCAATTACGGTAGCATAGTCATGTAGAAATCCATTGATTGTACTTTTACCTTCTTTATGGTTTCTGTATAGCCCACCGTCTGATTTTCGCATTTCTTTTTCAATAAATGCTGCGTTTTTTAAAGCTAAATCTAAATAGGTATCATTTTCTAAATAACGGTAAGCATCTATTAAACCTTTTAACATAAGACCATTCCAAGATGTGAGTATTTTATCATCTAGTCTTGGTTTTTCACGCTTGCTACGTTCTTGTTTTAAGGTTTGTAAACTTTTTTCAATAGATATATGTAAATCATTTAAGTTAATCTGGTGCTTTTTTGCTATTTCTTCGGCAGATTTATCACGTATTAAGACATAGTTTTCTTCCCATTCTCCATAAGAGTTTATATTATAATAATCTTTAAAAACTTCAAAACCATCCTCTAATAATGTCTCAAGTTCTTCTTTTGTCCATACATAAAAAGCACCTTCTTCTAATTCACCAGTAGCATTTTTACTATCTGCATCTAAAGAAGAGTAAAAACCACCATTAGCATCAGCTAATTCTTCTAATACAAAGTTTATGCTTTTTTCTACAACATCTTTATAAACAGGATTTTTTGAAGTAGCGTAAGCTTTTGAATAGAGACTAATGAGTTGCCCATTATCATAAAGCATTTTTTCAAAATGCGGTACATGCCATTTATTGTCAACAGAATAACGCGAAAATCCACCGCCAACGTGGTCAAAAATTCCGCCATACGCCATTCTTGTAAGGGAAGTATTTACATATTCAAGAATATTAGCGTCATTTTGCGAAGTGCCGTAATGCAACAAAAAATCAATATTGTTAGGCAGCATAAATTTTGGAGCACTTTTATACCCTCCTAAAAAGGTGTCAAAATAAGAAGACCAGTTATCAACTGCTACAGCTAGTTTTTCTATGGAATAGATATCACTATCATTAGAAATCTCAACAAGATTTACAGCTTGTATTCCTTTTTCTAGATTGCTGGCGTAATCTAAAATTTTATTAGGATCCGTTTTATAAAGTTCAGTAAGATTAGTTAATGAATTTGTCCAGTCTTCTTTTGGTAAATAAGTTGCTCCCCAAAACGGGCGTCCATCGGGTAGTGCTAAAATGTTTAAAGGCCAACCACCATTACCTGTCATCATTTGAATGGCATCCATATAAATTTGATCTACATCTGGACGTTCTTCTCTATCTATTTTTATATTTATAAAATTTTCATTCATCATTTGTGCCACTTCTTCATCTTCAAAACTTTCATGTTCCATAACATGGCACCAATGACAAGAAGCAAAGCCAATACTTATTAATAAAGGTTTATTTTCTTTTTTTGCTTTTTCTAAGACTTCGGGGTGCCAAGCCTGCCAATTAACTGGATTATGAGCGTGTTGAAGCAAATAGGGACTTGTCTCATTAATAAGCGCATTGGTGTACTTGTGGTTCATTTCTTTCTTTTTTTGACTACAGCTATAGCATAGCGCTAGTGAAAATATAATGATGAAAGTTATTTTTTTCATAGAGAATTAGACATAAAAAAAGCGTCCATATATGGACGCTAATTAATAAATTGAGGTGATTAACCTACCTCAAAGGTGATTTTTACGTTAACACGAAATTCATCTATTTTACCATCTTTTACGGTAGCACTTTGTTCGTTACAATATACAGAACGAATATTTTTTACCGATTTTGATGCTTGAGCAACTGCCTTCGCTGTTGCGTCTTCCCAACTCTTGTTAGAATTTGCTAATACTTCTATTACTTTTAAAATTGCCATAGTTAATGAATTATATTTTTTTTCAATTTAATAAATAAATCAGATAAACCTACTTAAAGAAAAATAAAAATTAACCATTTAACGCAACTACTTCATTTACTTTATCTCCCATCATGTTTTTTAGCATAGTCTCTATTCCGTTTTTTAGGGTAAAAGTAGACGATGGACATCCGCTACACGCCCCTTGTAGAATAACATTAACGGTTTTACTTTGCTCTTCATAAGATTTAAAAAGTATATTACCTCCATCACTTGCAACGGCAGGTTTTACATATTCTTCTAAAATATCAATAATTTGTTGCGAGGTGTCGTCATATATTTTTTTGGCAGTAGTTTCTGAGTTTTTTTCTGCTTCTTTTTGTATAGCATTTTCAGATACTACTTCTTTACCTGCTAGCAAATACTCACGAATAAACTCACGAATTTCCATTGTAATTTCTGTCCATTCTACAGTATCATATTTAGTTACTGAAACATAGTTTTGGTCTAAAAAAACCTCTTTTACATAAGGAAAATGAAAAAGCTGTTTTGCCAATTCAGAGTCTTTTGCCTCATCAATATTTTTAAATTCAAAAATCGCAGGTACTATTGCTTTATTGGCTACATATTTCATTACAGCAGGGTTTGGTGTAACCTCTGCATAAATAGTAATCGCGGTTTTAGCAGTATTTTCTTCTTCTATTACAACAGGTTCGTTTGCATTTAAGTATTCTACGAGTTGTTGCGCAACTTCATCTTTTACATCTACCCAATCAACAATATCATAGCGCTCTAGGGCTATAAAATTACTAGAAATATAAACAGTTTTAATGAAAGGAAGATGAAATAACTGCTGCGTTAGCGGTGAATTCTTCGCTTCATCTATATTTTTGTATTCATAGCTTTTTTTTACCAAAAAATGGTTAGCTTCAAACTTTAAAACGGTAGGGTTATTTGTTTCAATTACTGATATATTATACTCCTTCATAACAAAAAATTTAAACAAAAATACGAAGTAAAAACCACTCAAAAAATATATAATAATGTTGTAGTAATATCGTTAGTTATATTATTATATAATAAGCTATAGAGTTAATACCCCCAGATTACTTATGAAAAAGTTATTGTCACTTATTTTTTTAGTATTGTTTTTTTGTTCTGAATCTAAAGCACAAGAAGGCATTCCTGTATTTTTTGATTATTTGGCTGACAATTATTATCTAGTATATCCGTCTATGGCTGGTATAGGTGAAGGTGGAAAATTAAGACTTACAGCTAGACAGAACTGGTTTGATGTAGACAATGCACCCAATTTACAGACTATTAATGCAAACTATAGAGTGGGTAAAAATAGTGGTGTTGGAGGTATTATTTTTAATGACGCTAACGGATTTCATTCTCAAACGGGTGTTAAAGGAACATATGCACATCATTTAAAATTAGCAGGTGATTTTAGAACTTTAAATCAATTGTCTTTTGGTTTAAGTGTTACTTATTTGTTTAGTAGCCTAGACGAAACCGAGTTTAGGTCTGCAATTCCTGATCCTATTGTTACAGGACAAAATATTACTGAAAGCTATTTTAATATTGATTTAGGCTTATCGTATAATTATTTAGAATTTTATGCGCATTTTACAGTAATTAACGCGCTAGAATCTCCAAGAAATCTTTATTTAGTTGGTAGAAATGACCCAGATAATGTTCCTGTAATAGATAATCTTAGAAGGTATTTAGTATCTGCTGGCTATGTCTTTGGGCAGGGAGATACTAGAATTGAACCTTCTTTTCTTTTTCAGTTAACAGAATTTACCGATGAGCAAACTGTTGATATAAATCTTAAAGCATATAGAGATTTAGAAAATGCTACTGTATGGGGAGGTTTATCTTATCGTAGAAGTTTTGATGGTGCTCAATTTGTTGATGCTGGTATTTTTGAAGAACGACGATTGCAATTATTTACACCGATAGTTGGTGTTAATCTTAAGAATTATGTATTCTCTTATAATTATTCTGCTCAATCTGGAGCAATTCGTTTTGATAATGGAGGTTTTCATCAAATTACTATAGGATACAATATAGGACAGAGTAATGAAAAACGTTTCAACTGTTTTTGTCCTGCTTCTAATAATCAATAAAAAGCCCATCAGAATAGATAGGCTTTATTATAGTTTATTAAGAATTAATTATCCCAGCTATAATTTTTAGTAGCCGCTTGATTTTTAATTGCTTTTAACAAAGCCCCTTCTAATTCGCCTTGTTCTTCTTTTTGATTTTTAGCAATGTATAGCTCACGTTTTTTATTTAATTCTTGAATTTCTTTTTTAATTTTAGCGCGCTCTGTTTTTTTAGCCGCAATATATTTCTCGATTTGCGCATTTGTTTTTCCTTTTAACTCAGAAGGTAAATCTTCTTTTTTAAGTTTAGAAACTTTGAATTCTTTGTCTTCGGAAGCGTCAACCAAATCCCAACTAGAATTGTTATATAGCCTAGAGCTTTTACTAACGGCTCTTTTTAAGGCAACACTTTCGTTAATTTCGTATGCATTGGAATCTTGTGTTTCCTGTACGGCAATTTTTTTTGCTCCAGCATAACCATAACCGATATACGTCTTGTTTAATTTGGAGTTTAACTGAATTATTATATCATCATAAGGAGTAGCTACATGCACTACCTGTCTGTTATGATCTATCGCTATATATTCGCCACCAGTTAGTTCTGCACCATTTTTCCATTTACTGCCAACACCTTGGTCATAATTACCACAGAAAATAGTATTTACAATTACATCTTTCTCTTTTGCCTGCGAAGTAGCATCCATATAATTTAATTTACCCTGAGTAAAAGGTTCATTACCTGCAATAAAAATAAGTTTAAGGTCGTCTTCATTTTTACCCCAATCCAGTTGCTTAAGGGATTTGTTAATTACTTGACCGCAGAATTCTTCGCCACCATTTGTAGTTAGGGAGAATAGTTTTTCAGATATTTCATCTAAATCACTACTAAAACCTATTACTTGTCTTATATGTCCTTCTCTAGAAGAAATATCATCGTTTCCGTATTCGTAAAGTGCAATTTGCAAAGCAGGTCTAACCTCATTACCACAGCGTGCATATGTAAATTCATTTACAATATCCCAAAGTTGTGCTTTTGCCTGATTGATTAGACCATCCATGCTATTGCTAGTGTCTAGTAGTAAAGCAATTTTTACGTAATGTTTCGCTGGCTCTTTATATTCTGGCTGAATCGCGTTTGTTACTAGTGCCTTATTTTCTAGTTTTTCTGTTTTTAAGTTACATCCATAAATAGTGCTTATTGAGAATGCGAACAAGCCTAATGCTAATGGAAGATTTAATTTTTTCATGATGTTTTCTTTTAGATTTATGGGATAAAACTAGAAGCAACTTTGTGAAAATAAAACCCATAATGAGTCAACCGATACTTTGGCTGAGTATTGTGCCTTTTCAATTGCGTAAAGTCGACTATTTAGTCTTAAAGGGTGCTTATTTGCAAGATTTTCTATTTTTTAAACCCATTCAAATCAATTAAGTTTACGTTGTTTATTTATCTAAATGATTAAAAAGGTTTACATATTATTTTTTCTTTTACTTACGGCATTGTTTGGTTTTTCTCAATTGCAAAACCAGGAGCCCTCTTTTGAACTAGAAGGATATGTTAGAGGTAAAGAAAATGCTACGCCTATTTCTGGGGTTGAAGTATCCACAGATAAGGGAAGCTATACAATAACAAATGCTTTAGGAGAATTTAAGATTAAAGTTAGTATTGGAGATTTACTAATTTTTGAAAGCTCAGAATTTGAAACTGTAAACCATCGTATCACATCTAAAGAAGATATAGAAGTTCAAGTAAAAGACTATAGTCCTTCGTTTAATAGTGCTAAAAAGAGATCTAGGTCTATTTCTTTTTTTACAGTGTATTTAGATTCTGCAGAATATTACAGAAAAATAGACATTAAGAAGAGTATAGATTTTGTGGCGCAGTCAATTTCAGAGTTAGGTACTAATCCAAATAAAGCAGCATTAGCAAAATCATTGAGGGTGTTGGGAGATACCTATATGTATCATAAGCAATATGATTTAGCGATAACTAATTTTAAAGATGCCATAAAAGCGCAGAAGAACACAAAGACATCATTAAGTCTTGCCGAAGCATATATAAAAACCAAAGCATTTAAGTGGGCAGAAGAAGTATTGCAGCCACTATTAAAGGTTCGTAAGATGGTTCCTTATCAAAGAATTTTATTATATGAGTATTTAGGCGATAGCAATAAGGGTATTGGCGATACTAAAAAAGCAGTAGAATTCTACGAAGAAGGTTTGTTGATTGCACAGAAAAATCAAATATCCCCTAAAGAAACAGATTTAAATTCTAAAATAGCAGCTACTTATGCTTTAGCAAACAGAGAAATAGAGGCAGAAGATTATTTTAATAATTCTTTAAAACTTTCAAGGAAAGAAACTCCTGCTAGAGCTATAGAAGAGAATGAAAAAGTAGCGGACTTTTATAATAAGTCTAATCGTTTTAATGATGAGATTAAACTGCGAAAAAAAAGTTTGAACGAATTAAAGCAACTGCCAAAGAAAGTTGATGCTAAAAGTAAAGGAATTAAGGAGCCAGATTCAATAAGTTCCCAACGTATTAATTATAAAATTGGGAATGCCTATATAGCCCAAGATAAATTTAATGAAGCCATACCTTATTTAGAAAAAAGTATTGTTGAAGCAGATAGTGAAGATGACTTAATTGTAAAAAAAGATGCCACAAGAAAATTATCTGAAGTCTACGAATTTAAAGGAGATTTTGCGAAGGCTTATAATACCTATCAAAATTATGTAGCCTTGGTAGATACTGTATATAGTAGAAAGGAACAAGAAATATCTAGGGCTGCACGTTTAAACAGTGACATTGCAAGTAAACAAAACAGAATATTTAGTTTAGAACAAGAGCGAGAACTCTCGCAAAGTAAATATAGTTTGGCACTTACTGAGCAACAGTTATTTGAAGAGAATAATAAGCGACAAAAATGGATTATCTACTCTTTATTATTAGGAATTTTTCTTTTTGCCTTAGCAACGTTTTTTTATTACAGAAGTAATAGACAGCAAAAATTAGCAAACAATCTTTTGGCATTAAAGTCATTACGGTCACAAATGAACCCCCATTTTATATTCAATGCGCTTAATTCTGTTAATAATTATATAGCAAAGAGCGATGAGCGTAATGCGAATCGATTTTTAAGTGATTTTTCCGTATTAATGCGTACTGTTCTTGAAAATTCGGAAGAAGATTTTATTCCCTTATCAAAGGAATTGGAACTTTTAGAATTGTATGTTAAATTAGAACATTCTCGTTTTCCTGATAAGTTTGAATATGAAGTAAATATCCCCGAAAGCGTAGCGGTAAATTCTTTTGAAATACCTCCAATGTTGTTACAGCCTTATATAGAAAATGCTATTTGGCATGGATTGCGATATAAAAAAGAAAAAGGTTTTTTAAAAATTAATGTAAGCCAATTAACAGACGAGTTGCTTCAGATAGAAATTATAGATAATGGTATTGGACGTAAAAACTCTACGGCCCTAAAAACCGAAAATCAGAAAAAACAGAAATCAAAGGGAATGGGTAATATCAAAAAAAGAGTTGCCATTCTAAATGATATGTATAAAAATAAAGTTGATGTTTCTATTTCTAATTTACTAGAAGATGAAACAGGCACAAAAGTGATTTTAAAACTTAAAAAAGATTAATGCAACTAAGGGCAATTATTGTAGAAGACGAAGCGAACAGTAGAGAGATTCTAAGAAACTACTTGGGTAAATACTGTAAAAATGTAACGCTTAAAGGAGAAGCTGCAACTATACAAGAAGGTTTAGAATTAATAGAAAGAGAAAAACCAGATTTAATTTTTTTAGATGTAGAAATGCCTTTTGGTAATGCTTTTGATTTGCTGGATCAAGTGCCCGATAGAAGCTTTGAAACTATTTTTGTTACGGCATACAATCAATATGCAATGGATGCATTAAATAGTCATGCTGCATATTACCTAATGAAACCTATTAATATTGATGAATTAGTTAAGGCAGTAACTTATGTGGTTCAAATAAAAGAAGGCGAAGTTGCATTAGAAGGTAAAGTTTTACAAAGCAAACTTAAAAAGGCCGAAGGTAAAATAACACTACCGCAACAAGATGGGTTTCAGGTCTTAGATATAAATGACATCTATTTTTGTAAAGCAGATGATAATTATACAGAAATATATTTAGAAGAAAAAAGAATTGTAATAAGCAAAACGCTAAAGTATTTTGAGGATGCTCTTAAAGATTTTCCTTTTGCTAGAATTCATAAATCGTATTTAGTAAATGTAAATGAGGTACAGAAATACAAAAAAGGCAAAGGAGGTAGTGTAGTATTATCTAATGGTAAAGAACTTTCCGTTTCCGCTTCTAAAAAAGCCGAATTACTATCTTATTTTAAATAAAACATCAAAATATGTTATTGAAACCTGTAAATGGAAAATCTCCTAAAATTGGTAAAGACTGCTTTATTGCTGAAAATGCAACTATAGTTGGTGATGTTACCGTGGGAAGTCAGTGTAGTGTATGGTTTAATGCAGTGCTAAGAGGAGATGTGCATTATATTAAAATTGGTAATAAAGTTAATATTCAAGATGGTGCCGTAATCCATTGTACCTATAAAAAAGCACCAACTGTAATAGGAAATAAAGTTTCTATTGGGCACAATGCAATTGTACATGGTTGTACTATTAAAGACAATGTGTTAATAGGTATGGGTGCAATTGTTATGGATGATTGTATAATAGAAAGCAATACTATAATTGCTGCTGGTGCAGTTGTAACTAAAGGCACTCATGTTCTATCTGGCACAATTTATGCAGGTACTCCAGCAAAGAAGATAAAAGACCTAAGTCCAGAATTAAGTACTGGCGAAATAAACCGAATTGCAGAGGCATATATTATGTATTCTGGATGGTTTAAAACAGAGAACTAAATTTCCTTTTATCATTAAATAACCGTAGCCGTAAATTAAGATATTTCTTTATTTTTGCGCACTTAAAGAACACTAATGAAAGCATATGTTTTCCCAGGTCAGGGAGCCCAGTTTGTGGGCATGGGTTTAGATTTATATGAAAATCATGTAATCGCTCAAGAGCTTTTTGAACAAGCTAACGATATTTTAGGTTTTTCTATAACTGATATAATGTTCCAAGGGACACCAGAAGACTTAAAAGAAACTAAAGTTACCCAACCAGCAATTTTTCTACATTCTGTAATATTAAGTAAAGTAATGGGGGATAATTTTAAACCAGATATGGTTGCAGGACATTCCTTAGGAGAATTTTCTGCCCTTGTTGCTAATGGCACACTCAACTTTGAAGATGGCTTGCAATTGGTATCTAAGAGAGCTTTAGCCATGCAAAAAGCATGTGAGGCGCAAGAAAGTACTATGGCTGCTGTATTGGGCCTAGAAGATGAACTTGTAGAAAAAATATGCGCAGATATAAAAGGAATAGTAGTTCCTGCAAATTATAATTGCCCTGGGCAATTAGTTATTTCTGGGGAACTAGGAGCAGTAAATACAGCGTGCGAAAAGCTAAAAGAAGCTGGGGCCAGAAGAGCGCTTTTATTGCCTGTAGGTGGAGCTTTTCATTCCCCTCTAATGGAACCCGCAAGAGAAGAGCTAGCAACTGCTATTGAAAACACAAATTTTAGTAAACCTGCTTGCCCCATATATCAAAATGTGACAACTACACCTGTGAGTGTGTCTTACGATGTAAAACAGAATCTTATTGCACAATTAACCGCACCAGTTAAATGGACACAAAGTGTTCATAATATGGTTAAAGATGGAGCAAAAAGTTTTATAGAAGTAGGTCCAGGAAAAGTATTGCAAGGTCTTGTTAGAAAAATTGAAAATGATGTTGAGACAGCTTCAGGAGTGGTGTAATATAGGTATGTTTTATTAAATTACTGTAATTCATCTAACAAACACGGATTTGAGCTTTTTAAACTAAAAAAACCACAATTTTTTAGTAATATTGAAGCCCTTTATATTGAACTAAAATTAACAGTATTTTTCTGATAATCAAGAAAATAAGAATGTTTCATAAGTTGCAAAAAACATATATCAATAATTTTGCTAATTTACTATGGCTATCCATAGCATTACTATTTTCTGCTAATTTAATTGCACAAAATGCCTCAATATCGGTTGAGATTATAGATAATGATATTCAGGAGAATGGCTCAAACCCAGGAAGTTTTAGAATATTTGAAACTACAGGGTTAGTTGCTGGTGGAGATGTAACGGTTACCTATGATATAGGTGGCACAGCTATAGCTACGGATGATTATGCTTTGTTATCTGGTTCAGCTATAATTTCTACAGGTCAAAATGGTGTGATTGTTGACGTTAGTGGAATAATTGATGATAATATTGTTGAAGGTGATGAAACAATTATAATCACAATTACAGGAAATAATGCTGGTGTTCCAAATAATCCTGCAGCCGATACAGTAACATTGACTATTACAGACAATGATGTGGGTATTATTTCTTTTGATACAGGAAGTCCTTTGTTTATTGATGAGGCTGTGGAGGGAGCTGATGAAGGAATCTTCAGAATTAGAATGGATAATGCAAAAGGAGAAGGAGTCCCTTTGAATATTAGTTTTACACTAACGGGGACTGCAAATAGTTCTGGTCCAAATGACGATTTTGATTTGACTACTGTTAATGCAGCTATGGATATGATTGTCTTTCCGAATGAACTTACACAATTTCGTCAGATGAATGTTATTGCTTTTTCTGATTTGCTCACGGAAGGAGATGAAACAATTATAATGACCTTAACTGGTACAGACAACCCCTTATTTAGTATTGACCCAGCAAATAGTGTGGCTACGGTAACCATTATAGACAGTGTAGTAGCAGGTATAAATATTGACACTACTACAGGTACAACTACCGAGGGAGGAGGAACAGCAGATTTTGTTTTCACCTTAACCAGTGAACCGACCGCAAATGTAACAATACCAATAAACGGTTATGATGTCACAGAAACAAGCGGTCCTGCATCTGTAGTGATAACCCCTGCGAACTGGGATACTGGAGTTACTTTAACGGTTACGGGAGTAGATGATACTATAATAGACGGTGATATAGATGATATTATAAATACAGCAAACCCAACATCTCCTGACCCAAATTATGATGCATTAGGTCCTGGAGATGTGCCTCAATTGTCAGTTACTAATTTAGATGATGATCAACAAATTAGGATTAATAATAGAGTTTTGGCAGAAGGAGATGCTGGAACTACAAATTTTAGTTTTACTGTAAGTGTTGATGGAGGTGCAAATGCCGTTGGGAATATAGATTTTACTATTAACACTACAGATGTACAAGCTACGGCAGGAGTTGATTATGTGCCTATTGTAGATGGTATTGGAACAATAGCAGATGGCACCAATAGTACTACTTTTATTGTTACAGTAAACGGGGATACAGCTATAGAAGCTAATGAAGATTTTAGAGTTTTTATAAGCGATGCAACAAATGCTGTAATTATAGATGATAATGGCATAGGAAGAATACTAAATGATGATGGCAATAATATAAGTATTGATAATGTAAACCTTTCTGAGGGAGATGCGGGTATAACAGACTTTGTATTTACGGTTAGTGTAAATGGTGGCGGAACAGCTAATGGCGACATAGGTTTTACTGTAAATACCGAAACTACTAATACTACTGCTACACCCGGAGATGATTATGTGGCAATAGCTGGAGGGAGTGGTTCTATTCTATCAGGAGAACAAAATACTTCTATTACTGTGCAAGTAAATGGAGATACAGCTATAGAACCTAACGAAAATTTCAGGGTTCGTTTAAGTGCCATTACAAATGCTACGGCAACAGATAATCTTGGAATAGGAACTATAACTAATGATGATGTAGCAGGTATAAATGTTAATACTACTACAGGTATAACCACAGAGGCAGGAGGAACAGCAGATTTTGTATTCACTTTAACTAGTGAACCTACTGCAAATGTAACAATACCAATAAACGGTTATGATGCTACAGAAACAAGTGGTCCTGCATCCGTAGTGATAACTCCTGCAAACTGGGATACAGGGGTTACTTTAACGGTTACAGGAGTAGATGATACTATAGTAGATGGAGATGTGGATAACCTTTTAAACACAGGAAATCCAAGTTCTACTGATCCTAATTATGATGCCTTAGCAGCAGCAGATGTGCCTCAACTGACTGTAACAAATCAAGATGATGATCTAGTAATAGGTATAAATATTGATACTACTACAGGTATAACTACCGAGGGAGGAGGAACAGCAGATTTTGTTTTCACCTTAACCAGTGAACCGACCGCAAATGTAACAATACCAATAAACGGTTATGATGTCACAGAAACAAGCGGTCCTGCATCTGTAGTGATAACCCCTGCGAACTGGGATACTGGAGTTACTTTAACGGTTACGGGAGTAGATGATACTATAATAGACGGTGATATAGATGATATTATAAATACAGCAAACCCAACATCTCCTGACCCAAATTATGATGCTTTAACGGGGGCAGACGTGCCTCAATTAACAGTAACAAATCTAGATGATGATCTAGTAATAGGTATAAATATTGATACTACTACAGGTACAACTACCGAGGGAGGAGGAACAGCAGATTTTGTTTTCACCT
>CAZLUS010000010.1:0-28796 GCA_964562775.1 uncultured Flavobacteriaceae bacterium
GTACTGTAGAGTTAGCAGCTGATGCAGTTGATAATTCAAGAGTTGCGGATAATGCTATACAAACTGAAAATATTGTTGATAATAATGTAACTCCTGCAAAAATTCAACCCTCTGCAACTGATGGACAAATTTTAACAACTACAGCTGGTGATGCAGTGTGGGCTGCACCTGCAGAAGCGACCGCTACAGGAACTGCAGGTTCTATATTTTTTGCAGATGGAACAAATGGTTTAGCGGAAGACAACACTCAACTATTTTGGGATAATGGAAGTAATAGATTAGGCGTAGGAACCAACGCAATAGGTACTGGAATTAAATTACGAGTCGCAAATGGAGATATACAAGCCGAAGGGATTTTAAATACGTCAGCTGGAGCAGTAGGTAATCCTCCATACAGTTTTAATACTGACGAAGACACAGGTATGTGGCGAGATGGTGCTGATGAACTTGTTCTTGTAGCTGGTGGAACTGAAGGTTTACGAATTGACATGGCCGGTGCAGTTACCACTACAACAATACCAGAAGTATTAGAACTAGACGGAACTATTTTAGACATTAACGATGACCAAGGAACTGTAGGTCAAATATTATCTTCGACTGCTACTGGAACAGATTGGATAGATTCACCACAAGAAATTACTTTAAGAGCTCAAGTTCCTATTGGATTAGGTACTGCTGGTGCTTACACAATTACAAATGCTGCTATAACTGCAACATCAATCATAAACTTAACAGTAGTTGAAAATAACCCTGGCAACCCAATAATGATTCAGTTAACTGCTCAAGCAGCTGGGAGTTTTTCTGTTCAGATTTATGAATTTATTGCAGGCACACCAACTGCAATAAATGCAACATGGAACTATATAATTGTAAACCCATAGACTTGAAAAACTTCCTCTACATAGCATTTTTCTTAGTTGGTTTTATAGCCTCTGCACAAACTGCATTATATAATAGTGGTACTATACAATTACATGGTAATGCGGAGTTAGGTTTCCACACCAATTTTATTAATGATAGTGATTTTGAAACAACTTCTGGTCTAGTAGGTTTCTATGGCAATACTCCTATACAAATAGAAGGTGCTATTGCACCTACTATTTTTGATGCAGAACTATTTGTACCAAGTAATCTCTTCTTAAGCACTCCAGTAAATATTAGTAATAATTTCAATTTTATAGAAGGCAATGTTCTTAGTTCACTAAACAATCAAGTTGTGTTTCTTAACTTTTTAGAGAATGCTTTTTTTACTGGAGAAAATGATGCTTCTAAGGTTACAGGCTTTGCTGCAATTACAGATAAATCTACCTTTTCTTTTCCAGTAGGTGACCAAACGCAATTACGTCCGCTAATTATAGAATCTGATGCTATTAATAATTTGGCCATTTGTGCTTATCTAAGACAAAACCCCGGCAATCCATCATCTATAGCAGAAAGTTTTGATTTAGAACAAAGAATAAGCAGAATTGGCGCCATAACGGATAGGGAGTTTTGGATTTTACAAGGCGACGTTCCCTCTACAGTTACGCTCAGCTGGAACCCACAAAGTGATTTGGCCAATTTAGGAGATACAGTTGAAGACATTATCCTTGTAGGATGGTTAAAATCAAGTAATCTATGGGTAGAAATTGGAAACACTGCCTTTAGTGGGGATTTAAATCAGGGCTTTTTGGTTTCTGAAAAATTTGTCCCTAGTGATTTTGCTGCTATTACTTTTGGTACATTGCCCCTACCACTAGATACTTTTGCACTTAATAATCCAACTTTAGGCAACTATTTTGTTTCGCCCAATGGAGATGGCATTAATGATTTTTTAGTTATCGATAATTTAGACGAATCGCCTAATAATAACCTTCAAATCTATAATCGTTTTGGCCAAAAAGTATTTGAAATGGACAATTACACCAATCAGTTTAATGGTTTTTCCAATCAAAATAATTTAGTACTAAATAGATCAGATGGTTTACCCCAAGGCATCTATTTTTATATTGTGTCTCTTTTTGATTTAGGATTGGACTACCAAGGCTTCTTATTTCTTGATTAGAAATCTCATAAAAACACATTATAAAATTTTTAATTTTAAAGCTCATATTCTCTATAAAAGAATAGACTAGTTTACATCTTTTTGGTTTTTCTTTTAAAAAGATACCAAATACTTATACTTTGGCACAATAATTTCCTATTAAACTACATTAATACTATGTAATTAATTGTGTAAAATGCAAAGAAGAACCTTTATTAAAAAAGCAGGTGTTAGTGGTATTGCTTTAACCACAATCCCTTCGCTTACGCTATTTAATGAGCCAGAATATTCTATTGAAGAATTAATGGGGAAAGCAGATATCAATTTGTTTGGAGAGGGTATTAACCTTAGGCAAGAAGCACACGATGCTTTTTTAAAAATGAAAAAAGCGGCGTATAGTGCTGGTTTTGATGTAAAAATGATTTCTAGCTATCGTAGTTTTGAGAAGCAAAAAGCAATTTTCGAAAGAAAATTTATTAATTACACAGAAATAGACAATATAGAACCCGTAGATGCTATAGATAAAATTATAGAATACTCTACCATACCAGGCACAAGCAGGCATCATTGGGGTACAGATATAGATATTATAGATGGCTATCCTAGAGTTTCTGGAGACGTCTTAGTACCAGAAAAATTTGAAGCTGGTGGTCCCTTTGAAAACTTTAAAAAATGGTTAGACCAAAATGCAAATAGCTTTGGCTTCTATTTAGTTTACACAGATGATTTCTTTAGAAAAGGCTTTAAATATGAGCCTTGGCATTATAGTTATGCACCACTATCTAGACCTATGTTAAAGCAGTTTAGAAAAACTAATATTTTTAAGCATCTTCTTCGTGAAGAATTCTATGGAAGCGAACACTTTACTACGCGTTTTCTAAAAACCTATATCCAAAATAATATTTTGGGGGTTAATGAAGAATTGTTATAATTCTTTTTTTATATCTTTCACAGAATTAGAACACTGTAAAGATGAGAAGTAGAAGTAGCTGGAAAATTCGTATTTTCATAGGGCTAGCTATCGTAGCATTTGCCTTTATAAAAAAATGCAATAATACAGAAGAAAACCCATATACAGGAAGGTCACAGCATATTACAATGTCTTCTGATCAAGAAATTGCAATTGGATTACAAAGTGCTCCAAGTATAGCGCAACAACACGGCGGCCTATACCCAGACGAACGTATGCAGGCTTTAGTAGATGCTGTAGGTAACAAACTGGTAAATAACAGTATTGCAAGAGAAACACCTTACCAATATGATTTTCATTTATTAGCAGATGATCAAACTATTAATGCTTTTGCTTTACCAGGAGGGCAATGTTTTATAACCTACGCCCTATTTTCTCAATTAAATGAAGCGCAATTAGCAGGCGTTTTAGGGCACGAAATTGGTCATGTAATTGGTAGGCATTCTGCAGAACGTATTGCTGACAGCCAAACATGGCAAACAGCAACTATGGGAGCTACAGTAGGAGCTGGTGACCTTGGGAGTATCCTAGGAGGCATTGGACAAAACACCCTATTAAAAAACGGTCGTAATGACGAACTAGAAAGTGATGAGTTAGGTGTTTTATTTATGATACAATCTGGATATGACCCTTACGAAATGATTAAAGTAATGCAAATACTAAAACAAGCGGCAGGCCCTAATCGAGTTCCAGAGTTTCAAAGTTCGCACCCTGATCCAGAAAATCGAATAGAAAAAATAAAAGAAGCCATTATTAAGTACCAAGGTCGATAAAATTATTCGTTTATCGATTAAAAAGTGACTTTCAATCTATTTTTGTAACTTTATAAGTCCAAATCAAAATTGACTTAAACCTAAATAGCCATGTTATGCGATATAAAACGAGACTAATATGGGTACTATTTTACATTTTAAATCTCTATACGTAGAAGCTTTTGAAAATTGTGAACCAAAATATTTGGTTATTCTTTTAAAAGTATATTCTGCTTTTTGCGCTATAATGTTAACAATGGCATGTTATGCATTTATATACCGTGTAGCAAACAATTTTAATTTTTAAACTAAAAATACATTTACTCTTTTACTTGAACACTATTTGGTAAATGGAAAACCCTTTGCAATGCAAAGGGTTTTTTGATGAATAAACTACTTATCCTTCATAGCTATTTACTTTAAATATAGGTTTAACCATCCTATTAAAAATTACTCGTTAACACTTAAATAACTAAACTTTAAGAATATCTAAATTTTTAACATAAATAATTAACAAATTCTCATAGGCAAAAGCTAAGACCAAAAGAAAATAACACACTATTTTTGGGGTTCAAAATAACACTATGAATAAAAAAGTTATTTTAATGATTCTTGACGGATGGGGAAAATCTCCAAACCCTGAAGTATCTGCAATAGAAAAAGCAAATACTCCTTTTATAGATTCACTTTATAAAAAATATCCTAATTCAAATTTATTGACCGATGGTATGAATGTAGGTTTACCAGAAGGACAAATGGGAAATAGTGAAGTTGGGCATATGAATTTAGGTGCTGGACGAATAGTCTATCAAGATTTAGCTAAGATTAATAAAGCGGTAAAAGAAAACACCTTAAAAGACGAACCAGTACTAAAAAATGCTTTTGAGTACGCAAAAAGCAACAAAAAATCAGTTCATTTTCTAGGCTTAGTAAGTGATGGTGGGGTTCATAGTCATATTACACATTTAAAGGCTTTAATAGATGCTGCTGAAAGCAATGGTATAGAAAAAGCCTTTGTCCATGCATTTACTGATGGACGTGATGTAGACCCTAAAAGCGGTAAAGATTTTCTAGAAGACCTAACAAAATTTTGTGCTACTAAAAACACCAAATTAGCATCGGTGATTGGTCGCTATTTTGCAATGGACAGAGATAAACGCTGGGAACGTGTAAAAAAAGCTTATGACCTTTTAGTGAATGGAGTAGGCACTATAGCTGATAATATTTCTATAGCTATGGAAAAAAGTTATGCTGATAAAAAAACAGATGAGTTTATAGAACCTATAATACTTGATATAAATGGTAAAATTAAAAAAGACGATGTCATTATCTTTTTCAACTTTAGAACAGATAGAGGTAGAGAATTAACCCAAGTTTTACATCAAGTGGATTTTCCTGAACATGATATGAAAAAATTAGATTTGTATTATGTTACCTTAACTAATTATGATGATTCGTTTAATGGGATTCATGTAATTTACGATAAAGACAATATAAAAGATACCCTTGGTGAGACTCTAGCAAAATCGGGTAAAACACAAATACGAATTGCAGAAACTGAAAAGTATCCTCATGTTACTTTCTTTTTTAATGGTGGTCAAGAAGAACCTTTTGCTGGTGAAAAACGTATTTTATGCCCCTCTCCTAAAGTAGCAACCTACGACTTAAAACCAGAAATGAGTGCTTTTGAAATTAAAGACGCTATTATACCAGAATTAGAAAAAGCAGAAGTAGATTTTGTGTGCTTAAATTTTGCAAATCCAGATATGGTTGGGCATACTGGCAATATGGAAGCTGCCATAAAAGCCTGTGAAGTTGTGGACCAATGTGCAAAAGACGTTATTTCTGTTGCATTAGAAAATGGGTATTCAACTATTCTAATAGCTGATCATGGAAACTGCGAAACTATGATTAATGCAGATGGTAGTCCTAATACGGCACATACAACTAACCCTGTACCCCTAATTCTAATAGATAACGATATTACTAGCATTAAAGATGGTGTTTTAGGTGATATTGCTCCTACAATTTTAAAAATGATAGGAGTAACTCGGCCAGAATTAATGACTCAAAAATCATTGGTGTAAGTATATGACAATTAAGCTAAAGGATCAATTAGGCAGAACGGTAGTCGTTTCTAAAAAACCACTGCGAATTGTTTCTTTAGTCCCATCTCAAACGGAATTACTTATATCGCTTGGTTTAGAAGAACAGCTTGTGGGTATCACTAAATTTTGTGTCCATCCAGCTCGTCTCAAACAATCGAAGACAAAAATAGGAGGCACAAAAAAGGTTAATTATCAAAAAATCGCCGCACTTCAACCTAATATCATTCTCTGCAATAAAGAAGAAAATACAAAAGAGATTGTTACAACTTTAGAGAAAGATTACGCTGTACATGTATCGGATATTGCCAATTTATCCGACACCTATGCACTAATTACAGCCTATGGAAAGCTGTTTTCTTGTAAAGAAAAAGCAGCAGAAATCAATTATAAAATAAACACTGCTCAGTCTCTTTTTAAAGAATATATAAGAGACAAACCTCAAAAAAAAGTATTGTATTTAATCTGGAGAAAACCCTGGATGGCTTCGGGAAAAGGTACTTTCATAAATCACTTGATGATGCTAAACGGGTTTATGAATGCTATAAAAACAGAAGAACGCTATCCGCAAATAACAACATCAGAATTACAAAAAATGGATGTTGATTTAATTTTACTTTCTTCTGAACCCTTTCCGTTTTCAAAAAAACACAGTGCTGAAATACAACAAATTATTCCAAAAGCTACTATAAAACTAGTCGATGGAGAATTCTTTTCATGGTATGGGTCTCGTCTTATAAAAGCATTTCCATATTTTAAGAGTCTACATATTTAAACTCATCAATGTCTACTAGCACGCTACAGCTATGTTAAATTCAAAAGGATTGTTATATTTTTGCAACCTATGATTAAAGTCAAAACTGCAGAAGAAATTGAATTAATGCGTGAAAGTGCATTAGTAGTATCTAAAACTTTAGGCATGATAGCTGCAGAAATAAAGCCTGGTGCTAACCCGCTAAAGCTAGATAAAATGGCTGAAGATTTTATTCGTTCTCAAGGAGCCGAGCCTGGTTTTTTAGGTATGTATGATTTTCCTAACACATTAAACTGGAGTCCTAATGCCCAAGTAGTTCATGGTATTCCCAATAATGACGAACTTAAAGAAGGTGATATAATTTCTGTTGATTGTGGTGCTTTAAAAAATGGGTTCTATGGGGATCATGCCTATACTTTTGAAGTTGGCGAAGTTGCCGAAAAAACTAAAAAGCTATTACGAATTACCAAAGAGTCACTTTATATTGGAATTAGAGAGTTTAAATTAGGAAATAGAGTTGGTGATGTTGGTTATGCCATACAAAACTATTGTGAAAAAGAAGGCTACGGTATAGTTCGAGAATTAGTAGGTCATGGACTTGGAAAAGACTTGCATGAAGACCCGCAAATGCCCAACTACGGAAAACGTGGACGTGGTAAAAAATTTATAGACGGAATGGTAGTAGCTATTGAACCTATGGTTAATATGGGTACAAAGCGAATTAAACACCTAAGAGATGGCTGGACAATTTTAACTGCTGATAATATGCCTAGTGCGCATTTTGAGCATGACATTGCCCTTATAGATGGCAAACCCGAGTTACTTTCTACATTCAAATACATATACGAAGCCTTAGGAATTACTTCTAATGAGGAAGATGAATTTATAAGAACTAAAAGTGTCTAAAATTTTTAAGACCATTCTAAATCTAGTACCTAGACCTTTACTCATTAAGCTAAGTTATTGGGTAAGACCAATATTAGCCTTATACTACAGAGGAAAAACCTATACCGACCCCATTGATAATAAAAGTTTTCGTAAATTTTTGCCCTACGGTTATGAGAACCCACGCGAAGGTGTTTTATCGCCCTCTACCCTATCATTAGAAAGACATCGCTTACTATGGTTATACTTAAAAAATGAAACAAATTTCTTTACTGATACCCTTAAAGTACTACACTTTGCACCAGAGCAAGCCTTTCATAAACGCTTTAAAAAATTAGAAAACATAACTTATACAACTACAGATTTAAATTCTCCTATTGCTGATGTAAAAGCAGATATTTGTCAGCTTCCTTTTGGTGATGATTCATACGATGTAATTTTATGTAATCATGTTTTAGAACATATCCCAGATGACACAAAAGCTATGGAAGAATTGCACCGTGTATTAAAACCTGGCGGATGGGGTGTCTTTCAAATTCCTCAAGACTTAAATAGAGAAAAGACTTTTGAGGATAATGCTATTACAGATAGAAAAGAGCGAGCTAGAATTTTTGGTCAATACGATCATGTACGAATTTATGGGCGGGATTATTTTAATAAGCTTAGAAGTATTGGTTTTAAAGTAGATGAGATAAACTATACCGAAGCATTAGGAACAAACGCTATAGCTAAATTTAGATTGGCAAGTGGAGAAATAATCCCTTTAGTTAGAAAATAATTAAAGCTTTAAAACCCTTTGTTACAAATTCTTGCATTTTACCATCATCATCTAAATAGATAATGAAAACATCTAACTCCTCTTTTTTTTGCTCTAATAATACTTTAGAATCTTCCAAATCCATTACCATAAAAGCAGTAGCATAAGCATCTGCCGTTGCACAATCATTTGCCAAAACATTAGCAGCTATAACTTTAGAATTTTTTGTGTACCCAGTAAGTGGGTTTATAGAGTGTACATATTTTTTACCAGTAGTTGAATCTATTCTAAACTTTCTATAATTACCCGAAGAAGCTAAGGCTCTATCTTTTAATTTAATTACAGCTGCACTACCACGCTGCTCAATATTATTTGGTTCATCTATACCAACAGTCCATTGTTTTTGTGTAAAAGTATTTTCTCCTTTCGTTAGCACTTCACCACCTACTTCTATCAAGTAATTTTCAATACCTTTTTTGGTTAACATTCGCCCTAGACAATCAATCGCATAACCTTTAGCAACTGCATTAAAGTCAAAACGAATATTTGAATTTTGTTTTACTAGTGTTCCATTGGTACTAAGCTTTACTTTATCCCAACCTACATACTGTAATAAGCTATCTACTCGTTTATTATCCATTTGTATCTGCTCACCAGGTCCAAAACCCCAAGCATTTACTAAAACCCCTACCGTAGGGTCAAAATAGCCTTTTGAAGCGCTATATACTTTTGTAGACACATTAAATACTTCTTTAAACATAGCATCAACAACTACAGTAGTATCCCCATTATTAATCTTAGAAATATCTGAGCTAGGGATGTAAGTAGACATAGATTGATTTACCGCTTTAAAAACAGAATCTATTTCTTGTTGAAAATCAAGTTGTGTATCAGCTATATAAATTATGGAATAACTGGTGCCTAATGCAGCACCTACATTTATATTTTTTACCGACTTAGGAGTGTTTACACACGCTAACACTAAAATTAGAACTAAAAATAAAGCTACGTTTTTCATATTACTCAATTTCTATAAGACCGTCATAATCTAAAACGTAATCTTCATTTAAATATACAGGCAAATTGTAATCTTTAGCATTTACCAAACCTACTGGAGCATAAAAGGTACGTGCTTCAAACTTTAAAGCATGGTCCCGCATTTTGTTTAAATCTGCTCTAAAAAACTCAATATCTTTTGGATCACCAGGGTATTCAATACTCTTAACCACAACAAAGCTCATCTTTTTGTTTTTAGTACATACAAATTGAGGATTCTTTCTTAATTCACTATTTACAGCCAAAAACTCATAACCATCTTCCTCTAACTGTTTTCCAACAATATTCATAGCCAAATTATGCAGCTCTTGTTCGGTAAGTTTACGTTGTTCCATGTAAAAAAAATGCCGATACGTTTTGTATCGGCATATATATTTTATTATCTATAAAAGATTTAAAACTTATCCGCCGAAATCATCAAATCTGATATGTTCGTCAGGAATACCAAAATCTTCACCCATTTTTTGTACCGCTTTGTTCATTAACGGCGGACCACAGAAATACAATTCTATATCTTCAGGCGATTCATGATGGTTTAAATAATTATCTATTACACAATTATGGATAAAGCCAACAAAACCATCACCTTCTGCATCTATGTTTTCCTTTATTTTCCAATTATCTTCTTCCATTGGTTCAGATAATGCTAAGTAGAATTTAAAATTTGTAAACTCTTTTTCTAACTCATAAAAATGTTCTAGGTAAAACAATTCTCTTTTAGAACGTCCACCATACCAATAGGTAACCTTTCTGTTTGTTTTTAAGGTTTTAAATAAGTGATATAAATGCGAACGCATTGGTGCCATACCTGCTCCACCACCAACATATAACATTTCTGATTCCGACTCATTGATAAAGAATTCACCATAAGGTCCCGATATTACAACATCGTCACCAGGCTTTAAATTAAATATATACGATGAGGCAACTCCTGGGTTAACATCCATCCATCCATTTTTTGCTCTATCCCATGGCGGAGTAGCAATACGTACATTTAGCATAATTTCTCTTCCTTCAGCAGGAAAAGAAGCCATTGAATACGCTCGCTCTACTAACTCTGGATTTTTCATTACCAAAGGCCAAAGGTTAAACTTATCCCATTCTGCTTGAAACTTGTCTGGTGTTTCATGCTCTTCTGGGTGTGCAGTAATATCGATATCAGCGAATTTAATCTCGCATTCTGGAACTTCTATTTGTATATAACCTCCAGCTTTATAACCCATATCTTCTGGTATTTCTACCACAAATTCTTTAATAAAAGAAGCAACGTTATAATTACGTACCACTTTTGCTGGCCATTTTTTTATACCAAAAACTTCTTCAGGTATGGTGATTTCCATATCCTGTTTTACTTTTACTTGACATGCTAAACGTACTCCATGTTGCAATTCTTTTCTAGAAAAATGAGGTGTTTCTGTTGGCAAAGCTTCACCACCACCAGATAACACATGACACTCACATTGAATGCATGTACCACCACCACCACATGCTGATGGTAAAAATACTTTTTGATTTCCTAAGGTAGATAATAAGGTACCCCCAGAAGAAACTTCAATTTTCTTTTCTCCATTAATAGTCAATGTTACTGGACCTGATGGAGATAATTTTTCTTTAGTAAATAACAATAAAGCAACGAGTAATAACAATAAAATTAAGAATGCAATTACTGTGATTAATACGGTACCACCTGTTGTAGCTAAAATCATTTCTATTTGTTTTTAACTTCGTTATAAGAGATTATTTTATCATCTTCAATCTCTTGATTCATTTCTTTTTCTTCTACTTTTTCTGCTGTAGCTTTAGTTTCTTGCTCTGGTGGCTCATTATCACCAGTTAACATACCTCCAAAACTCTGGAAACCAATACCCATTAAACCTGTTATAATAAAAGTTATTCCTAAACCTCTTAAAGGAGCAGGTACATTTGAGTATCTAATTTTTTCTCTAATTGCTGCTATAGCAAGAATGGCTAAAAACCATCCTATACCAGAACTTATACCATAATTAAATGCTAAGCCCAATGATGGTATATCTCTTGCTTGCATAAATAATGAACCACCTAAAATAGCACAGTTAACTGCAATTAATGGCAAGAAAATACCCAATGAGTTATATAAGGATGGTGAAAATTTTTCAACCACTATTTCTACTAACTGCACCATAGTTGCTATAGTGGCAATAAATAAAATGTATGATAAGAAACTTAAATCATAATCTGCATATTCTGGCCCTAACCAAGCTAAAGCACCATCTCTCAATAAATATTGATCTAACAACCAATTTAAAGGCACTGTAACAGCTAATACAAAGATTACAGCAGCACCTAAACCAACAGCGGTAGCTACTTTCTTTGAAACAGCCAAATAAGAACACATTCCCAAGAATACGGCAAATACCATATTATCTATGAAAATGGATTTAAAAAATAACTCTATATGCTCTAACATAATCTTTTATTTATGCTTCTTCAATTAATGTTTTATTCTTTGAACGCTGAATCCAAATAATAATACCTACTACAATTAATGCTGCAGGGGGTATAATCATAAATCCATTGTTTTCATATCCTATTGAGTATAAACCTGTTTTAGCAATTGGGTCTCCAAAAACAGGAATACCTAGTAAGGTACCTGAACCAAATAGTTCTCTAAAAAAGCCTACTATAATTAGTATTATACCATACCCTAATGCATTACCAATACCATCTAAAAAGGATTTCCAAGGACCGTTACCTAAAGCAAAAGCTTCAAAACGTCCCATAATAATACAGTTGGTAATAATTAACCCAACAAAAACCGATAGTGTTTTACTTAGGTCATAAGCATAGGCTTTTAATACTTGATCTACAATAATTACAAGTGCAGCTACTACTATAAGCTGTACAATAATTCTAATTTTTGATGGGATAACATTTCGTAATAACGAAATAACTACGTTACCAACACCCAGTACAAAAAGTACTGATATTGCCATTACTATAGATGCTTTAAGCTCTGCAGTAATTGCCAATGCAGAACAAATACCCAAAACCTGAATGGTAATTGGGTTGTTATCTGCTAATGGGTCTAATATAAGATTTGCATCTTTTTTTGAAAGTAGCGCCATATTATTTGGTTCTAATCGTTTCTAAATAAGGTTTGTAAATTTTTAAAGTCTCTTTAATCATTGCCGAAACCCCATTACCTGTAATGGTAGCCCCTGCCAACGCATCAACTTCATTATCTCCTTTATCGTTATTTAAAGGGTCATTATTGCCTTTAGCTACAGTAATACCAGCATAACTGTTTCCGTCTAAAACAGATTCACCAGTAAAATCATCCATAAAGAATCTTAGCTTTATATTGGCACCTAAACCAGGAGTCTCTCCTTTATGGTCAAAATAAGCGCCTTGCACTATCATATTTTCATCTAAAGACATAAAGCCCCAAATAGCATCCCAAAGTCCTTTACCATACATAGGTAATACATAGAATGTTTTTCCATCCTTTTTACCTATGAATAGTGGAAGTTTAGCTTCATCTCCATTTTTATAAGCTGAAAGTTGTTTTTTAACGTCTATTAAATAAGCGTCTTTTTCTTCTTGAACTTTACCGTTTTCGTCTACAACAAGTTGACTCGTAATGTATTTTGAAAACTCGCCTTCTACAGTAGTTGTAGGAATAAAATTAACCCCACTATCTTCTGTATTTTCATTTACGCCCATAGCGTAAAGAATATTCTGTTGTTTTTCAAAACGTTCGTTTTCTCCAATTTTACCTTTTAAGCTTGAAGCTAAAAATGCTAAAATTGCACCTACTACAATAACCATAACTATTGCAAAGATTACGGTGTACGTATTTTTCTCTGTATTTACTGCCATGCTATACTGTTTCTGCGTTTAATTCTTCGGCATTTCCACTAGTAGGTTTTGGAAGAATAGTTGCGTTCTTTAATCTTTTAAGACGTTTTTTTACATTACCCTGTATCACATAATGATCTATAGTAGGCGCAAAAACGTTCATTAATAATATGGCTAAGAATACTCCTTCTGGATAACCAGGGTTAAATACTCTAATCATCACAGATAAAAATCCTATTAAAAAGCCATAAATCCATTTTCCTTTATTGGTTTGTGATCCTGTAACTGGATCGGTGGCCATATACACAATACCAAAGGCAAGTCCACCTACGATAAGGTGTTTCCAAAAATCGAAACTCATTAAACCATAAAACTTACTGTAATCGGGAATCCATCCTGCTTCTACAATACCATTAAATATTAACCCCATTGCTAAAGAACCTAAAACAGCACTTAACATAATTCTCCAACTTGCTATTTTAGTGAAGATTAAGAAAAGTCCTCCTAAGAGTATTAGAAATGCTGATGTTTCCCCTACAGAACCTGGTATAAAACCAAAAAACATATCAGAAACCGTGTATGAGAATTCACTAGTATTGCCCTGCGCTAAATACCCAAGAATAGTTTCTCCAGAAATAGCATCTGCCGTTCCTGCTCTATCAACGGCTTCGTGTACCCAAACTTTATCACCACTCATCCATGTAGGATAAGCGAAGAATAAAAAAGCTCTTATAGTTAATGCTGGATTTAGAATATTCATTCCTGTACCGCCAAAAACTTCTTTACCAATAACAACCCCAAAAACAACTGCTACTGCTAACATCCACAATGGAGTATCTACTGGTATTATTAAAGGAACAAGCATCCCTGTTACTAAATATCCTTCTTCTACTTCATGTCCTTTTATTACCGCAAAAATAAATTCTACTAAAAGTCCAATACCATAAGAAATAACAACTAGTGGTAAAATAGTTATTGCTCCAATCCACAAATTATCCAAAGTAAGAAAGTGTTCAAACAATGAAAACTCTGCTGGAAAACCATTAATTGCAGAATAGTGCTGGTAACCTGCATTGAACATACCAAAGAGCAAACACGGAATTAAAGCCATAATCACCGTATTCATTGTTCTTTTTAAATCATCTACTGCACGCACATGACTACCAGAATGTGTGGTTTCGTTAGGGGTATATAAAAAGGTATGAATGGCATTAAATGCAGGTGCCATTTTTTTACCTTGATATTTTAGTTTAAGCTGATGTAATTTTTGTTTCATGCCCATTTTTATCCAATTTCTTGATACATTAAATCCAATCCTTCTCTAATAATTTGCTGATGCGGTTGCTTAGAGATACAGATGAATTCTGTTAAAGCAAAATCTTCTGGAGCTACTTCATAAAGACCTAGTTGCTCCATTTCGTCTAAATCTTTTACCATACATGCTTTTAAAAGTTGTAATGGATAAATGTCTAATGGAAAAACTTCTTCATACTTACCTGTAACTACAAAAGCTCTATGCTCTCCATTGGTGTTGGTATTTAAATTATATTTTTTCTTCTTGCTTAACCAAGAAAAGGTTAATGCTCGTGTAGATGATATTTTATTAAATACAGGTTTGTTCCATCCAAAAAGCTCATAATCATCACCTTCTGGAATTGCCGTTACTGTATTGTTATAAAAACCAAGATATCCTTCTGGCGTTGTTCTAGAACCTGTAAGTACATCGCCATTGATTAAACGAAATTTATCTTCCTTAACACCACTAGCATATAAAAAGGTAGAAATTTCGGCACCAATTTTAGTAGTGTAATATTTTGGAGATTTTACAGAGGAGCCCGATAATGCTACCGTACGTTCTGCATTAAATATTCCTGTTAACAGATACTCACCCATGATTAATAAATCTTGCGGTGCAATAGTCCAAACTACTTCACCTTTATTAATAGGGTTTATTTTGTTTATTTGAGTACCTACTAAACCAGCAGGGTGTGGCCCTGAAACTTTATGAAAACTAACTCCTTCTATATTGGTAAAAGGAGAAGTCTGTGTATTGGCTACAGAAACATTTATTTTACCAGGAGTAAGTGTAGAAAGTGCTTTTATAGCGGCTTGCAATTCTTTTTCTTTACCTTTTAACACATAATCTACATCTGCTGCTAACGGCGCAGTGCTATAACCAGAAACAAAAATTGCTTTTGGCGTTGCATCAGGGTTTGCGATAATATCATATGGTCGTTGTTTAATAAATGCCCAACAACCCGATTGCAATAATGTTTTTCTTACAGTAGCAGCATCTGCATTAGCATCTATAGCTTTAGCAGCTTTATAACTTTGCTCTTTATCTGCCGTAATCTTAATTGTTAAAATACGCCTTCTAGCCCCCCTAACAATTTCGGACACTTTGCCACTCACAGGAGCAACAAAATGCATGTCCTCAATATTCTTATTGTAGAACAATGAGCCTCCTGCCTTTACCTCATCACCTTCTTTAACTAACATTTTAGGAGTAATTCCGTGAAAATCTTCTAAATTAAGGGCATAAACATTGCTCATAACAGCCTTAGATGTGGCGGATTCAGCAGCCCCTACGAGGTTGATATTCAACCCTTTTTTAATTCGAATGTCTTTAGACATAGTAATGTGGACCTTACGTTAACAAACTTTGTATACAAATTTAATACTTAAACAATTATTCCCGCAATAAATTATCTAGAAAATTGGTATTATATTTAGCTTAATTTGTTAGGCATGCTTTTTGTTTACCTTTGACTGTCCAAATAAGCTTAGAATGCGTTTTTTAATAAATCTTTTATTACTATTATTTACTTTCTCATTGGTAGCACAAGTACAAGAAGAAGTAAACCCTCCTTATAATATTAAAACCATCATTTTTAAAGGTCCTACAGAAGATCAATTTCCAATAATTCAATTAGGCGAAGAAATTAATTTAGAGTTCGATGATATTACAGCAAGTGAACAAGACTATTATTTTAAAATAGTGCATTGTGATTACGATTGGACACCATCTAAGCTTTTAAAATCGCAATATCTATCTGGTACTGACAATCAACGTATTGTAGATTACGAAAACAGTTTTAGCACCCTACAGCCCTATTCTAATTACAAATTAACACTACCTAATAGCCAGATGAGGTTTAGAGTGGGCGGTAATTATCTTATAGAAGTCTACAATGCAAAAAACGAGCTACAGTTTTCAAGACGTTTCATTATCTATCAAAATTCTGTTCAGGTAGGTGCTATTGTAAGACGTTCAAGAGATTTTAATTATTTACTGGAAAAGCAAGTTGTTCAGTTTAGTATTGAGACTTCGGGTTTCCCTGTTGTAAATCCTAAAAAAGAAGTTAAAGTAGCTATCATCCAAAACTATTTTTGGCCTACAGCTATTACTAATATAGCCCCGCAATTTACAATGGGCACTCAGTTAATTTATAAATACGACCAAGAAACTAGTTTTTATGGGGGTAACGAATTTTTAAATTTTGACACCAAAGATTTACGTGCACCTACCGCTGCAATCTCAAAGATTGATTTTAAAGAACTTTACAACCATTATCTATTTACTAATAGCTATAGAAATGACGAAGAATACACCTATTTCCCAGATATTAACGGAGATTTTTCGATTAATACTCTGCAAGGCGAAGATGCCTCTAGGGAATCAGAATATACTAAAGTACATTTTAGCTTACCCTATGACCCTAGTCTAGGTTTTGATAATGTTTATGTTTTTGGAAAGTTCAATAATTATAGCATTGAAGAAGACAATAGAATGGTTTATAATGAAGATACTGGCAATTTAGAACTAATGCATCCTTTTAAACAAGGCTTTTATAACTATAAATATGTTACAGAAGATGAAGAAGGCATAATAGACCTTAATACCGTTTCTGGTAATTTTCATTTTACAGAAAACAACTATTTAATACTAGTGTATTACAGAAATTTTGGAGATATGTATGATAGTATTATTGGCATTGGCAATGCCAATTCTAGAAACATAAGTAATTAAAGTTCTTTTACTGATTTTAGTAATTAGAGCATTTAGTCTAATCACGATTTTCCATTTAAGTGACTTACATCTACTAAAAACGAGATTATACCGAATATCTTTACTATATTTCATCCTCATAATTGTTATTTTTTAACTTGCCCTCACAATCAAGTTTTTTAAACATAAAGCTTCAACCAGCATATGATTACTCAAGTAACAAAAGGTATCAAAGTTTCTGTTCAAACTAATTTTGAAGGCACTTTCTTTAAAAATTATAAAATGCATTACGCATTTGGTTACACTATTACTATAGAAAACCAAAGCAAAGAGCCGGTGCAATTAACAGCACGTCATTGGGACATCTTTGATTCTCTTAAAGAAATGGAAAGTGTAGATGGCGAAGGAGTAATAGGAAAAAAACCTGTTATAAGACCGGGTAAAAACCATACCTATAGTTCTGGTTCTCTGTTAGCATCTCCAGTAGGAGCAATGAAAGGTTTTTTTCAAATGGCTAACATTGCATCTAAGAACGAATTTATAGTTGAAGTTCCTACCTTTAAATTCGCAGCACCTTTCGTATTAAACTAGTATTTTTTTAGCATCCCTTTAGTACCTTTGCAGAAAATAAATTAATAAACTTTCTGAAAATGGGAAAAGGTTTTTTTCAAGTACCAACTGCAATAAACGAACCTATTAAAAGCTACGCTCCTGGCACCCCAGAACGCGAAGAGGTTCTTAAACAATACAAAACATATTACAACAGCCAAGTAGAGGTTCCTCTATATATTGGTAACAAAGAAATTAAAACCGGTGACACAAAACCTATGTCTCCGCCACATGACCATGCTCATACTGTTGGTCATTACCATACCGCAAAAAAGAGTCATGTAGAAAATGCTATTGCAAATTGTCTAGAATCTAGAGATGCATGGGCTAATCTTACTTGGGAGCAGCGTGCCGCAATATTTTTAAAAGCAGCAGAATTAATTGCAGGTCCTTATCGCGCTAAAATTAATGCAGCTACAATGATGGCACAATCCAAAACAATACACCAAGCAGAAATTGATGCAGCATGTGAATTTATTGACTTTCTACGTTTTAATGTAGAATATATGAGTCAGATATATGAAGAGCAACCAGATTCTGCCGAAGGGCTTTGGAACCGAGTAGAATACCGTCCACTAGAAGGTTTTATATATGCTATTACTCCTTTTAATTTTACTGCTATCGCAGGTAATTTACCTGCTAGTGCAGCTATGATGGGTAATGTTGTCATATGGAAACCAAGCGATAGCCAAGTATACTCTGCCAAGGTTATTATGGATGTTTTTAAAGAAGCTGGTTTACCTGATGGCGTTATTAATATGGTAATGGGTGACCCTGTTATGATTAGCGATACTGTATTAGCTAATCCTAATTTTTCTGGCCTACATTTTACAGGTTCTACACATGTATTTAAAGAACTATGGAAACAAATAGGAACTAACATTCACAATTATAAAACATACCCAAAAATTGTAGGGGAAACTGGTGGTAAAGATTTTATTATCGCTCACCCAACTGCAAAAGCCGCTCAAGTAGCTACTGCAATTACCAGAGGTGCTTTTGAGTTTCAAGGACAAAAATGTAGTGCAGCGTCACGAGTATATTTGCCAAAATCTACTGCTGATGAAATTCTAAATCTGGTTAAAAAAGATATCGAAAGCTTTAATAAGCCTGGTTCTCCAGAAGATATGAGCAACTTTATTACTGCTGTTATTCACGAAGGTTCTTTTGATAAGCTTGCAAAGTTTATAGACCAAGCTAAAGCTGATAAAAACGCGGAGGTTTTTGCAGGTGGTTCTTACGATAAATCTAAAGGCTATTTTATTGAGCCAACAGTCATTGTTGCAAATGACCCAAAATATACTACAATGTGTACTGAACTTTTTGGACCAGTAGTAACGGTTTATATATATGACGAAAAAGATTGGACCAAAACATTAGCGCTAGTAGATAACACATCAGAATATGCATTAACAGGTGCCGTTTTATCGCAAGATAGATACGCTATAGATGAGGCTACCAAAGCATTACAAAATTGCGCAGGTAATTTTTATATCAATGACAAACCCACTGGAGCAGTAGTTGGTCAACAACCTTTTGGTGGTGCAAGAGCCTCAGGAACTAATGACAAAGCAGGTTCTGCTCAAAACTTATTACGCTGGGTATCACCAAGACTAATTAAAGAAACCTTTGTCACACCTGAAAATTATCGTTATCCATTTTTAGGATAGTTTCTAACTAATTAATAATAAAAGCTTTGTAGTCAAAATATGATTACATTTAATGCTATTAAACACTTTAATTTTAAAAAAATGAAAAAAGTATTAATTCTATGTATGCTAATTACTTCGGTAATAAGTTACGCGCAAGACAATTTGGCTCAAGCTACAATAAAACAAGTATTAGCAGGTAATCAAGACCAAGTAATTCAATTAGCGGAGGCTTTTTCTGAAGACCAGTATGACTGGCGCCCTGCAGAAGGGGTTAATTCTGTTAGAGAAGCGCTTTTACATGTAGCTGGTGCTAACTATTATTTAGCTTTAAAAATGGGTTTTCCACCACCAGAAGATGTTGATATGATGGATATTAGTAAAATAACAGGAAAAAACAACGTTATTGCTGCTTTAAAAAAATCTAATGAATTTGTTCTTAGCAAAATTTTGATGGTCCAAAAAGATGATTTAAATACCGAAGTCGATTTTGGTTTTGCAAAAATGAACAAAATGGGAGGCCTTTTGGCAATGATGGAACACAATGGTGAACACAAAGGACAATTAATTGCCTACGCACGTTCTAATGGTGTTGTACCACCATGGAGTAAGTAGATTTCATTGAACTACTATAGTAAAAGGAGCTAAATAGCTCCTTTTTTTATGCGTAATATAAGAGTAATTATAATTCTAAAACCGCCATTCTCAACTATATAATTTAGCGTCTATTTGTTTTATTTATAATTTTAATGTAAATTTAATGTTAAGTAATTGTAAATTAATAATGAATAAGCCGTATGGAAGAGAATATCAATACTACTCGTCAGGAAAAAAAAGAAAATTTAAGCATTAATAAAATAGCAAGTTATATTAAAAACTACGCTCATAATTGCCGTTGCTCTTTTAATGGAATGTTAAACGTTTAGTTTAAACTTTTGAGGTAGATAAACAACCTTTTTAGTTTCAAAAAAGTCTTCTTCAAAAAAAGTAGACAAATCAAAGGTTTGGGCATTTTTATAGTCCTTTAATTCTTCAGTTAAATCACCACCTTTTAAATACAAGATGCCGTTCTTACGTTCATGGGTAGCATCCTTTTTTATTTTTCCTTTTGTCCAATAAACAAAAGTTGGCATTGCCGCTACTGCCCTACTCACAATAAAATCAAAAGTACCTGGTAAATCCTCAACACGACAATGGTGAGCACTTATATTATCTAATTGAAGACCATTTATAACTTCTTGTACTACTTTTATCTTTTTACCAATGGCATCTACCAATGTAAATTTAGTTTTTGGAAATAGAATTGCTAATGGTATACCCGGAAAACCGCCTCCCGTACCAACATCTAAAATTTGAGCCCCTTCATTGAATTGTTGAATTTTAGCAATTCCTAAAGAATGTAACACGTGTCGTAGATATAGTTCATCTATATCCTTTCTTGAAACCACATTTATTTTTTGATTCCAGTCTTGATATAATGCATCTAATTGAAGAAATTGCTCTTTTTGAACATCTGTGAGTTCTTTAAAATACTTAAATACGATTTTCGCTGTCATTAAAAAGCCATTATACTTGTTAAAAATAATACTTTTAGATTCTTAAAAACGTTTTCACAAAACCATAACTTTTTAAAAAGTCTATTTAGTTACATTTGTACTAGCTTAAAAATTGAATATGGAAAAGGATATCATTAAGTTTTCTAGAAAAGATTCTAAACAATTCTTTAGAACACTTAATAAAAGAGTAAACCAATATTTCAGCGAAAATAAAATAAAGAAAACTGGTAATTGGAAGCTTCACTTAAAAACTATAGTAATGTTTACTATGTTTTTAACCCCTTACTTTTTAATACTAACATTAAACTTACCTTTCTGGGGCTATATACTTTTGTCTATGCTAATGGGTGTTGGCATGGCTGGTGTTGGCATGAATGTAATGCATGATGGTAACCACGGCGCTTACTCTAATAAAAAATGGGTGAATAAATTAATGGGTAGCAGTATCTACATCTTAGCTGGCAATGTGTATAATTGGCAAGTACAGCATAATGTTTTACACCATACTTATACAAATATTCATGAACATGATGAAGATATGGAAGCTGGCAGAATATTACGTTTTTCTAAGCATGCAGAATGGAAAAAGCATCATAAATTTCAGCATTTTTATTCTGTATTTTTATACGGATTACTCACTTTTAATTGGGCGATAACCACAGATTTTCAGCAGATGTATCGCTATATGAAACGCAAATTGTCTTATGGTAAATTACCAAGTCCTGTTTTAAACTGGACCACACTGGTTATCACCAAATTACTTTACATTACTATTTGGATTGTACTACCAATGGCATTAGTAGATATCGCTTGGTGGCAAATACTCCTTGGATTCTTTATAATGCATTATGTAGCAGGAGTAATTTTGAGCGTCGTATTTCAATTAGCTCATATTGTAGATGATGCGCAAACTCCTTTGCCAGACAACAGTGGCACTATGAAAAACACATGGGCGATACACCAATTATTTACTACGGTTAATTTTGGAACTAAAAATAGAATTATCAATTGGTTCACTGGTGGATTAAACCATCAAGTTGAACATCATATTTTTCCTAATATTAGCCATGTTCATTACACAAAAATCTCTAAAATTGTTAAAGAAACAGCTAAAGAGTTTAATTTACCTTACAACGAATACAAAACAACAAGAAAAGCAATAATTTCGCATTTCAAACATTTGAAAGAGTTAGGTAAACAACCTACGCTACAATATTAGAAATTACGAGAAACAATGAGCAATCAACTTTCGGACAGGATTAACAAAGTAACTCCTTCCGCCACCCTTGAAATGGCAGCTAAGGCTCGTGAATTAAGAGCATCTGGCAAAGATATTATTGGATTAAGTTTAGGTGAACCTGACTTTAACACTCCAGATTATATTAAAGATGCTGCTATACAAGCAGTAAATGATAATTTTAATTCTTACACTCCAGTAGATGGTTATGTAGATTTAAAACAGGCTATTATTACCAAATTTAAAAGGGATAATAATCTTAAGTACGAGCCTGCTCAAATAGTAGTTTCTACAGGAGCAAAACAAGCTTTATATAATGTAGCTCAAGTTTGCTTAAATAAAGGAGACGAAGTAATCTTACCTTGCCCTTACTGGGTAAGTTATAGCGATATCGTAAAACTTGCAGATGGTGTACCTGTTGAAGTACCTACTTCAATAGAAAATGATTTTAAAATGACACCTCAGCAACTAGAAGCTGCTATTACGCCAAATACTAAAATGCTTTGGTATAGTTCTCCTTGTAACCCTAGTGGTTCTATATACAGTAGCGAAGAACTGAGAGCCTTAGCAGATGTTTTACAAAAACATCCGCAAATAATTGTGGTAAGTGATGAAATTTACGAACATATTAATTACGGTGTTACTGCTCACGCTTCTATAGGAGCATTTGAAGATATGGCAGACAGAACCGTAACGGTAAATGGTGTTGCAAAAGCTTTTGCTATGACTGGATGGCGTATTGGTTATATTGGTGCTCCCTCATACATTGCTAGAGCTTGTAACAAATTACAAGGCCAGGTAACTAGCGGTGCAAATTGTATAGCACAAAGAGCTGTTATTACAGCTTTAACAGAATCTCCAGAACGTGTACAGTATATGGTAGATGAGTTTAAAGGAAGAAGAACACTTATTCTTGAGCTTTTAAATAGTATTGAAGGTTTTAAATGTAATGAGCCAGAAGGTGCTTTCTATGTATTCCCTGATGTAACTGCTTTCTTTGGAAAAACCTTAAACAACACGCTAATCAACAATGCATCAGATTTTGCTATGTATTTGTTAGAAAACGCAAATGTAGCTACTGTAACAGGTGATGCTTTTGGCAACGGAAACTGTATTCGTATTTCATATGCCGCTTCAGAAAAAGAAATAAGAGAAGCTATTGCTAGAATTAAAGCTGTAGTTTAAAATAAGATATAAACTAATAAAAGGAGGCATTCTTAATTGGGAATGCCTCTTTTGTTTTTAAGTACGTTTCCAAAAGAAAGGCGTAAACAGTATTAAAACCGTAAACAGTTCTAGCCTACCCAAAAGCATTAAAAATCCGCACCACCATTTACCAAATGCAGGCAACTCACTAAAGTTTACAATTGGATTAAGATCTCCTAAAGCAGGACCAACATTACCTAAAGAAGATGCAGCACCGCCAACAGCAGATTCAAAATCTAACCCTAAAAAACCTAATACTAGCGCGCCTATAATAAACAGTAGCATGTATAGTACAAAAAAGGCAATGATATTATAAACTATATGTTCAGGAACAGTTTTATTATTATATCGTACAGGTATAATAGCATTAATATGTAAAGTTCTTTTAAACTCTAAAAAACCATTTTTAATAATTAAAAGATGACGCACTACTTTAATACCTCCCGAGGTTGAACCTGCTGAACCTCCTAAAAACATTAAACCAAAAAAGAAAACTGTTAAAAAGGGTGTCCAACTCGTAAAATCTGCTGACACAAACCCTGTAGTGGTTACAATAGCTAGAACTTGAAATAAGCCATGTCTAAAAGCACTTTCTGTTTTACCCCATACTTGCGGATGATAATCTGATTGCGGAACATCTGCCTGAAATAATATTATTAAAAAAGCCGTTAATGCAAATACTCCTATTAGTATGGCATACACTTTAAATTCTTCGTCCTTAATAACACGTTGAATTTTTTTTGTGAAAGCAAAATAACTTATTACAAAATTTGTGCCTGCCAAAAACATAAACAACATAATAATATACTGTATTATAGGCTCATTATTCCAGTAGGCAACACTGGCATTTTTTGTAGAAAAACCTCCTGTTGATAAGGTAGATAACGCATGATTCATCGCCTCAAAAAACGACATGCCTGCCAAATTCAATAAGATAGTTTCTGCTATAGTATAACCTACATAAATAAACCATAATCTTTTGGCTGTATCTGTAATTCTAGGATGCAATTTATCACCCCCTGGCCCTGGAGCTTCCGCAGCAAAGAGCTGCATACCACCAATGCCCAGTATTGGCAGAATAGCAATTGCCAGCACTATAATACCCATACCTCCAATCCAATGTGTAAGACTTCGCCAAAAAAGAATCCCTTTTGGCAACACTTCTATATCATTTAATATTGAAGCACCTGTTGTTGTGTACCCAGAAATAGTTTCAAAAAAAGCGTCTGTAACAGAAGGTATTACCCCAGAAAAAATATAAGGCAACACCCCAGATAGTATCATTACAACCCACCCAAAAGTGACAATTACATAACCTTCTTTACGCTTTACCTCTTTGCGGTGTCCTCTAGTATAAAACATTGCCATAATACCAACAAGTAAAGTAACTATGGCAGCCATTGACAAATCTAAAGTAGCTCCGTCTTTATATATACCACTTACTAGTGCAGCAAGCAACATAAAGCCACCATTACAAAGTAGCAATAAGCCCATTATGTGAACAATAATCCTAAGATTAAGTCCCATTATAAAAACAGTTTTTCAATTCTTGAAATTGCCTTGGGAAGACTACAAACAACAACTTTATCTCCCTCTTGTATTTTAAAGTCACCAAGTGCAATAATTCCTTTTCCATCTCTAATTACCCCACCAATAATAGCATCTCTAGGAAAATCTAGTTCTTTAATAATACCTCCATTAACTAATGATGTTTCTTTAACTTCAAACTCTAAAATTTCGGCATTTAAATTATTTAGTCTAGTTAGCGCTAAAACCTCTCCCCTTCTTATATATCTAAAAATATTATTTGCCGCTAAAAGTTTTTTATTAATTAAAGTATCAATACCTATTGATTGCGACAACTGAAAATAATCCATATTCTCAACTAAAGCTATGGTCTTCTTTATAGATTTAGATTTAGCAACTAAACAAGACATAATATTGGTTTCAGAATTTCCTGTAACCGCTATAAAAGCATCCATAGAATCTAAACTTTCTTCGTCTAGCAATTCTACATTTCTACCATCTCCATTAATAACAAGTGTATTGGGTAAATTATCAGCAATATCTAAAGCTTTTTCTTTGTTCTTCTCAATCAGTTTAACATTAAACTTATTATTACTGAGATAATGTGCTGTTTTACAACCTACATTACTACCACCATGAATCATCACATTCTTTATTTCTTTCCTTTTCATTCCTGTAAGCTTATACAGCTCATCTACACCTTCAGCAGAAGTGATAAAATATATTTGGTCTCCTTCTTTAAAAACCGTATCTCCTCTAGGTATAACAGTATATTGTGTACCTCTTCGTTGAAGAGCAATAGGCATAAAATGTAATTCTGGAAAAATAGTAGCCGCCTCTTTAACCATTTTACCTACAAAAGGTGCTGTCTTAGGTAAAAAGACCCCTACCATGGTTAACAAACCTTCTTCAAATTCATAAGTATCGTTAAAGGCAGATTGATTTAATAATAATTTTATTTCTGTAGCCGCTAACTCTTCTGGGGAAATAAGTTCGTCTATACCTAAATCTTCAAATTTTATAAGGTCTTTATTGTCTATAAATTCAGTATTAGAAATTCTAGCAATAGTTTTTTTACTTCCTAGTTGTTTCGCTAAAAGACACAGTGTTAAATTAGTAGTTTGTGAAGAAGTAACGCCAATAACCAAATCTGAGTTTTCTACATTAGCATCTTGCAATACACTCACAGAAGTGGCGTCTCCTCTTAAAACACGAATATCTAAATGACTATCGGCATAGGATAGACTATCCTTATCATTATCAATTAATATAATTTCTTGAGATTCGTATGATAACAACTTGGCCAAATGGAATCCTACTTCGCCAGCGCCTGCTATGATTATTTTCATTAATGAAAAATATTTTTAACGCTAAACAAGTTTATTAATTTGAGTAGTTATAGCGGAAATAACTGTCATTTATTATTCTATTAAACTAGACAGTTTCTATATTAACACAAAATTACATAATTTATTTTGCTTCCTATATGTTCATAACACTCTTAGTCCATGTTGTATCTTTGCAACTCAATTTTTACAATGGCTAAAAAAGTAATTCCATATAAAGATTCTGATTTAGAAAAAAAGGTTCAAGTAACCAAAATGTTTGACACTATCGCTAATAATTACGATGGTTTAAACCGTGTTATTTCTTTAGGTATAGATGTTAAATGGCGTAAACGAGTAGTTCGTATTTTAAGTAAAAACAAACCCCAAACTATTTTAGATATAGCTACTGGAACAGGTGATTTAGCTATAGCAATGGTAAAAACTGGAGCAAAAAAAATTGTTGGTTTAGATATATCTACTGGAATGCTAGAAGTAGGAAAAACTAAAATAAATAACAAAAAGTTAAACGAGACCATAGAAATGGTTGTTGGCGATAGCGAAAATCTTAATTTTAAGGACAGTTCTTTTGATGCTATTACCGTTGCTTTTGGTGTGCGCAATTTTGAGAATTTAGAAAAAGGACTGCAAGAAATATATAGAGTACTAGCCCCAAAAGGAACTTTAGTTATACTTGAGACTTCTGTACCAACAAAAACACCCTTTAAACAAGGGTACTATATATACACTAAATACTTTTTGCCAATAATTGGAAAAATCTTTTCAAAAGACAAAGTAGCTTACAATTATCTTTCGGAATCTGCTGCAATATTTCCATATGGAGAGAATTTCAACAATATTTTATCTAAAATTGGGTTTATAAGTATAGAACATAAGCCCCAAACATTTGGGGTTGCAACTATATATGTAGCGTCAAAATAAATAAATGAAAAAAATTATTGTCCTATTAGTCATTTTAATGACTTTAAACAGTATACATTCACAGCGTCGTAAACCTATACTTAACATCCAAAACGAGGACAAAGCATTGATTAACTGGGGATACTACTTAGGCTTTAATCAATATGATTTTCAATTTGAATACGAAAATGATATTGGTCAAGATGTTTTAGTAGACAAAACTATTGGTTTTAATGTTGGTCTTATTGGGGAATTACGATTAAATGAATTTCTAGATATAAGGCTTGAACCTGGTCTACTGTATACGCAAAGAAATCTTGGGTTTCCTGGTTTTGCTAATATTAATGATGCTATTAGAGAAGTTCGTTCTACCTATATTCGTTTTCCTCTTTTATTAAAAGTAAGTACAAGACGTTACAATAATATTAAGCCTTTTATAATAGGTGGTGGTTATGCTGCTATTAACTTAGGTGCCAATGAAGATAGCTTAGATGACAATAGTAGTGGCACATTTAGATCTACAAAAAATGTTTATGGTTATGAGCTAGGTTTTGGAATAGATATGTATACCGAATTTTTCAAATTTACACCCTCTATACGTGGTGTTTTTGCCATAACAGACGAATTAATACCTGACAATGACCCTAATAGTCCTTGGACAGGTAATATTAATGCCATAAGAACACGTGGTATTTTTGTCAACTTTACTTTTGAGTAACAAATACAACTTACTGCCTTCCTTTAATCTCACTCAAAATAATAGCTGTAGCTGTAGCTACATTTAAACTTTCTGCAGATTTTTTTCCAAATTGCGGAATGGTAATTTTCTTTTTAATAAGAGCTTCAATCGTAGAGGATATTCCATTTGCCTCGTTTCCAAGAATAAGAATACCTTCTTTTAAAAATTCTTCTTTATAAATTACATCTCCTTCCATAAAAGCTCCATAAATTGACATATCTACTTTAGGTAGAAAAACTTCCAAATCTTCATAAACTATATGTACTCTAGCTATTGAACCCATTGTGGCTTGTAACACTTTGGGATTATAGCAATCTACAGTTTCTTTAGAGCAGACTAAATTTTTAACTCCAAACCAGTCGCATAGGCGTACTATAGTGCCTAAATTTCCTGGGTCTCTAATAGCATCAAGAACAATTGTCCAACCTTCTAAATTTAGTTGTTGCGCTTTAGGAATTTCAAAAACCGCCAAGGCACCGCTAGGGTTTTGTAATGCGCTAATTTTTTTTAAATCAGCAGCTGTTATTTCTTCAACTTCGGTATTCGAAAAATCACTTATTAAACTTTGTGTTGCTAAAAGTTTATATATTCTAAGATTAGAATTTAAAAGCGCTGTTATAGACTTAATGCCTTCTACAAAGAAAAGGCCATGCTCATTTCGGTACTTTTTTTGATGTAAACTTTTAATCAGTTTAAGTTGGTTTTTGCTAACCATGTTAAATCCGTAATTTTGAACCCAATGAAGATACTAAAGGGTCTTGGTAAATTAAGCACTAAAATAAGGGTATTACTACTTATACTCCTATTATCTTCTTGCAATACAATTAAAAAAGTAAGTGATTCGGAATATTTACTTACAAAAAACACTATTTACGTAGA
>CAZLUS010000011.1:0-27321 GCA_964562775.1 uncultured Flavobacteriaceae bacterium
GGTTTTTCTTTTGCAGTATCTGGAATTATAATACCAGATGCGGTTTTAGTTTCTGCTTGCATAGGTTCTATTAAAACTCTGTCTGCCAATGGTTTAATTTTAACTTTAGCCATATTAATTATAATTTTAGGTATTAATTTTTATTTGATGTTATAAAGGTCAGAAATTATGCCAATGCACAAAAACTGACAAGATGTTGAAACAAAAATGCCAGCTTGTCATTTTAAGCTGGCATTTTTGTTTATTTTTTTAAAAAAGTCTCTTATTGAATAGTATCCAAAGGACTTGTTTCACTAGATGCTGGTGCAGCTTCTGGTACTTCTTCAGGGACCGTTTCTGGCACTGTTGTTTCAATATCATCACCCTCAAGTAATTTAGAATCTGCTTGCGTATAATTCCCTTTTAAAGATACATTAGAAAGCAGAATTAAAACTATTAATAAGGCAGATAATGTCCATGTGCTTCGGTCTAAAAAATCGCCAGTTTTCTTTACACCACCAGCAATTTGAGTTCCTCCGCCTCCAAAAGAAGAAGATAATCCGCCTCCTTTAGGGTTTTGAACCATAATAACTAATATTAGTAATAGGCAAACAACAATTATTAAAATTAAAAATATAGTAAAGGTACTCATGGTGTTAGTCTTTTTCTTTTTTCAAATTCTTCACTTTTCGAATTTGGTCTGCAAAGAAACCACTTTTTTCTGGATATTTCAAACTCAAAATCTTAAAGGCTTGAATGGCTTTTTTATACTTTTTTTGCTCTAAATAAACCTTTGCTAGCGTCTCTGTCATTAATTGATTCTTATCTATGGTAAGAGATTCTTTAATGTTAATTGGAGTCTCTGATGCTTTAGAAGGAACAATTTTAGGTTTGTTTTCTATAAACTTATCTAAAAGCTCAAATTTTTTCTTTTTTGAAGTTTCTTTAATTGTTCTTTCAATAGGTTTTGGTGATGCTAATTGTAACCATTCTCCAAAAGAATGTTTTTCATTTTTGGTAAAAGGTAGTGGCTTGCCTAATTCTAAATCTTCTTCAGGTTCTTTTAATTTTGCTACTGTTTTTTCTTGTGTCGTTGGTTTTTCAAATAGAGCAGGATTTAAAATTTGTTCGGCATCCTTTATATTCTGAGGCAACGGACTTTTTTCTTCGGATTCACCAAGAAAAACTTCTGCTTCCGGATTTGGAATAATTTCTTCAGAGATGGTTTCTTTTTCTTCTAAAGGAGCTGTTTTACCTTGAATGCTATCTGCAATATTGTTTTGAGTAAATTCTTTTGTAGTAATAAAATCAAAAAGCACTTCTCTGTCTGTAGTATGTGCAGCTGTAACTTTTAAAGCATCATTGTACTTATAACTATCAAGATTTTTAAGCCCCATTAAATGTATAGCTCGTGCCGCTTGAAAATAGGGGTATTCTTCTAAAATACCTTCTAACTCACTAGTTTGTTTAGGAGATAGAATAGTATCTGATTTTTGAAGAATATGTATAAAATCTGAAACGTTCATAATTTACTTACCAATCTGCTAAAGATCTATTAAAAATATCTTGAGTTATACGTTCAAAAATTTCCTCATGAGCTTCACTTTTTACCGACTCTAAAAGCGAAGTTCCTGGAAAATCAAAAAAGAACGAAAAACGTTGTTCAAAATCTGAATCTTCTTTGGTATTATTATAGAAACGAACGTTCACCGTCATTGTAAGTCGGTTTTCGGCGGCTGTTTGGTTTGCAGATGCTGTTATTGGTGCTACGCGGTATTCTACAATTTCACCTTCGTATAAAAGATCACCGCCAGAATTTGTTAAGCTAAGACTGGTAAGGGAGCTAATAAGGTCTTGTAGCGAATTTGTAAAATCCCTATCTAAACCTGGTTCTATGGTAGAACCTGGACTTTGACCAGCAAAATTCTGAAAAAAGCTAACTTGAAAGCTTTCAGCAGTTCCTGTACTGGCACCAGAAAAATTATAGAATTTACATCCATTGGTTAAAAAAGTCAATGCAAATATTGTAATAAGGTGAATCTTTTTCTTCATAATTTTTCTCAAGGGACTACAAATCGTACTGTTTTATTTTTCGGTATAAAGTTCGTTCAGAAATTCCTAATTCTGAAGCGGCAGCTTTTCTTTTTCCTCTATTGCGTTCCAAAGATTTTTTAATGAGTTCAATCTCTTTCTTTTGTAAAGATAAGGTTTCTTCTTCCTGAATTTCTTCGGCAAAATGATAACGATCTTCTTGTATTGTAGTATTTGGCGTTACATTTTCAATAACAGGTTCTGGTAGGTGAAACACTTCGGCAACGGTTTCTTCTCTTACTTCTTCATTGTTACTTCCGTATATCTTACGGATAAGAGTTTCGTTTTCTTCTTGCACTTTTTCAGAATCATTATTCTTTAAAAGTTCTAAGGTTAGTTTTTTAAGGTCTGTTAAGTCCCCTTTCATATCAAAGAGAACTTTGTAAAGAATTTCTCTTTCGTTACTAAAGTCACTTTCTTTGTTTTCAGACCCTACAACTGCAGGTAAATTACTTGCATTAGAATTGGGTAAATAGCCATGTAAAGTACTAGCAGATATTGTTCTTTTTTCTTCAAGTACAGATACTTGTTCAGCGATGTTTCTTAGTTGCCTGATGTTACCTGGCCACCTATATTTTAAAAGTAAGTCAACGGCATTTTCTTCTAAACGAATGGTTGGCATTTTGTATTTCTGGCCAAAATCTGAAACAAATTTCCTGAAAAGTAAATGGATATCTTCTTGACGTTCTCTTAGCGGAGGAATATTTATTTCTACGGTACTAAGTCTGTAATAAAGATCTTCTCTAAATTTCCCTTTTTTAATGGCTTCAAACATTTTTACGTTTGTAGCTGCTACAATACGGACATCTGTTTTTTGAGCTTGTGATGAACCTACTTTAAGAAATTCACCATTTTCTAATACACGCAATAAACGAACCTGTGTAGTAAGCGGTAATTCTCCAACTTCATCTAAAAATATAGTACCGCCATCTGCAACCTCAAAATAGCCCCTTCTTGTTTGTGTAGCACCAGTAAAAGCTCCCTTTTCGTGTCCAAAAAGTTCACTATCAATAGTCCCTTCTGGTATAGCACCGCAGTTAACGGCAATGTATTTAGCATGTTTGCGATGCGAAAGTGAATGAATAATTTTTGGAATAGCCTCCTTACCAACGCCACTCTCACCAGTTACTAAGACAGAAATATCCGTTGGCGCAACCTGTATAGATTTTTCTATAGCGCGATTTAGCTTAACATCGTTGCCAATGAGCTCAAACCTTTGTTTTATAGATTGTACACCTTCCATATTAATTGTTTTTTGAGTAGCCCACTGCTTCGCCAATTAGTGTAGCGGAGGTGCAGTCATTATTTTTTACCATTACAAAATCCCCTTTTTTGTAATGTTCTTTGGGGAACACAACTACTGCGTTTTGTGAGTTCCTTCCCATCCAATGCGCATCAGACTTTTTAGATGTCCCTTCAATTAAAACCTCCTGTGTTTTACCTACATGCTGCTGCGTTCTATATAATGAAGATTTGCGTTGTACTTCAATAACTTCGGCTAGTCTTCTTTTTTTAACTTCTAAAGGAATATCGTCTTCTAATTTTCTTGCCGCTAAAGTGCCCGGTCGTTCAGAATATGCATACATAAAACCATAATCGTATTTAACATGTTCCATTAAAGATAAAGTGTCTTTATGGTCTTCTTCTGTCTCTGTAGGAAAACCAGTAATCATATCTTGGCTAATGGAGCAATCTGGAATTATTTTTTTTATGTTGTCTATAAGCTCAAAATATTCCTCGCGCGTATGCAAGCGATTCATCGCTTTTAAAATACGATTACTCCCACTTTGCACAGGTAAGTGAATATAGTTACAGATGTTTTCATATTTAGCGACAATCTTAACAACATCAAGAGTCATGTCTTGCGGATTTGATGTAGAAAAACGAATACGCATTTTAGGTTGCGCCAATGCTGTAAGTTCTAATAATTTAGCAAAGCTTACGGCACTCGCTTTTTGAATTTCAGAGGCTTTATCATAATCTTTTTTTAATCCGCCACCATACCATAAATAGCTATCTACATTTTGCCCTAGGAGTGTAATCTCTTTAAAACCTTTTTTCCATAAATCATTAACTTCTTCAAGAATAGATTGTGGGTCTCTACTACGCTCGCGACCTCTTGTAAAAGGCACTACGCAAAAAGTACACATATTGTCACAGCCTCTAGTAATAGAAACAAAAGCATTTACACCATTAGAATTTAATCTAACTGGAGCAACATCGCCATAAGTTTCGTCTTTAGAAAGAATAACATTAACGGCGTTATTTCCTTGGTCTATTTCTTGAATTAAGTTGGGCAAATCTTTGTAGGCATCTGGTCCTACAACCATATCAACAATTTTCTCTTCTTCTAAAAATTTTTCTTTTAAACGCTCTGCCATACAACCCAAAACTCCCACTTTCATAGTAGGGTTTATTTTTTTGACAGCATTAAACTTTTCTAAACGTTTGCGTACAGTGAGTTCTGCTTTCTCGCGTATAGAACAAGTGTTAACAAGGACTAAATCTGCTTCGCTTAATTCTTGGGTAGTATTAAAACCTTCTTTCTCTAAAATTGATGCAACAATTTCACTATCAGAAAAATTCATAGCACAGCCATAACTTTCTATATAAAGTTTGCGGGTGTTTTTAGCATTATTGTCTAGCCTTAGGGGAGTGCCCTGCACCTTTTCATCAATTGTTTTTTCTATTCTTTCTTTCTGGCTCATCATACATCATTTGCATCTGCAAAGATAATGCATAAAGCATATTAGTGACAATATGACAGTTAAAATTTATGCAATATTGCATGGTGAAGAGTTTTGTTTTAAAATAGTTAAAGGATAATAGCATATGTGTTAGAAACTATAGAACTATTGAAATATATTGTTTTTATATCGTTGTTTTTTAGAATGCTTTTCTCTTTAGAAATACAAAATCAAAAAATTGATATACTTTTGTCAGCTCAAAACATATTGAATGCCAAAGAATTTAGTCATCGTTGAGTCCCCTGCAAAGGCGAAAACCATAGAGAAATTTTTAGGGAAAGATTATCAAGTAGAATCTAGTTTTGGTCATATTGCAGACCTGCCTTCAAAGGAATTAGGTGTAGATGTTGATAATAATTTTGAACCTAAATATATAGTCGATAAGGAGAAGAAAGCTTTAGTAAAAAAACTAAAGGATTTGGCTAAGAAAGCAGATATGATTTGGCTCGCTAGTGATGAGGATCGCGAGGGAGAAGCTATTTCTTGGCATTTGGCAGAAGAACTTGGGTTAACAAAAGAGAAAACAAAACGTATTGTTTTTAACTCTATTACCAAATCTGCAATACAGAAAGCGATACAGAATCCTAGAGAAATAAATTACAATTTGGTAAATGCGCAACAAGCGCGTAGAGTGTTAGATAGATTGGTTGGGTATCAATTATCACCTGTACTATGGAAAAAAATTAAACCCGGTCTTTCTGCTGGTCGTGTACAGTCAGTAGCTGTTAGATTAATTGTAGAAAGAGAACGAGATATTGAAGGCTTTACTCCAGAAGCATCGTATAGAATAAAAGCTAATTTTAAAACAGAAAAAGGAAAAGTTTTTGATGCTAAATTAAATAAGACTTTTGCATCTAAAGAAAAAGCAGAAGCCTTTTTAAAACAAAATATAGGAGCAGATTTTTCAGTAGGAAAACTAGATAAGAAACCTGCAAAAAAATCTCCAGCAGCACCATTTACAACATCAACTTTACAACAAGAAGCGTCTAGAAAATTATATTTCTCTGTTGGAAGAACCATGCAAGTAGCACAGCGATTATATGAGGCAGGTCTAATAACTTATATGAGAACAGATAGCGTTAATCTATCTAAAGAAGCTTTAGATGCTGCTAAAGAAGCTATTGAAGGTAATTATGGCAAAGAATATAGTCAAGTAAGAAATTATACAGGTAAATCTAAGGGAGCGCAAGAAGCTCACGAAGCTGTGCGTCCTACAGATATGAAATTGCAATCACCTTCTCTAGAAAGAGACCAGGCTAAACTTTATGAGTTAATCTGGAAAAGAACACTTGCTTCTCAGATGAGTGATGCCCAATTAGAAAGAACTAATGTTAGAATTAAGGCAAATAAACATCAAGAAGAATTTACAGCAAATGGAGAGGTAGTAAAATTTGATGGTTTCTTAAAAGTATATCTTGAAGGTAATGATGAGGAAGATGGAGAAGAGCAAGATGGAATGCTGCCTGCTATGAATGTTGGAGAGAATTTATACAATAATTATATAGCCGCAACAGAACGATTTACAAGACCACCATACCGATATACTGAAGCATCTTTAGTAAAAAAATTAGAAGAGTTAGGTATTGGTAGACCTTCTACATATGCCCCAACTATTTCTACAATTCTTAACAGAGGCTATGTAGAAAAAGGTACTATTGAAGGTACAGAGCGAAAGTATAGTCAATTGGTTTTAGAAGATGATGTGGTGAACGAAAAGAACCTTACAGAAATTATAGGCTCTGATAAAGGTAAAATGGTACCTACAGATATTGGTATGATAGTAAACGACTTTTTGGTAAGTCATTTTACTAATATTTTAGATTATAACTTTACAGCTAAAGTAGAGCAAGATTTTGATGGTATTGCTACCGGAGATGAAGACTGGAGAAAAGTGATGAAATCTTTCTACAAAGATTTTCGTCCTACGGTTTTAGATGTTGAAGAAAACGCAGAACGTGCGAGTGGCGAACGTATTTTGGGCAAAGACCCAAAAACAGGCAAGCCTTTATTGGTGCGCCTAGGACGTTTTGGACCTATGGCGCAAATAGGAGATGCAGAAGATGAAGAAAAACGATTTGCAAGTTTATTGCCAGAACAATCTATTACAACAATTACTTTTGAAGAGGCCATAACTTTATTTGATTTGCCAAGAAAGCTTGGTGTTTATGAAGGAGAAGAAGTAGAAGCAAACGTTGGTAGGTTTGGTCCGTATGTAAAATTTGGCAAAAAGTTTATTTCTTTAGATAAGGGAGAGAGTGCTTTTGAAGTTGATATGGATAGAGCTATAGAATTAATTAAAGCGAAACAATTAGCTGATGCGCCTATTGCTCATTATGAAGATTTAGAAGTAACTAAAGGTGTTGGTAGATTTGGACCATTTATAAAATGGAATTCATTATTTATTAATGTCAATAAAAAGTATGATTTCGATAATTTAACAAAAGATGATATTGTTGAATTAATTGAGGCTAAAAAACAAAAAGAAATAGAGAAGCTTATTCAAGAATGGCCAGAAGAAGGTATTCGTATAGAAAAAGCGCGATGGGGTAGACATAATATAATAAAAGGTAAGATTAAAGTAGAGCTTACTAAAGATGTAGATGCTACAAAAGTTTCTTTAGAAGAAGCAAAAACTTTAATAGAAAAGAAGACCCCAAAGAGAAAGACAAGAGCTAAAGCAAAAACAAAGTAGAAAGTATAACACCCAAGTAATCTAATATGGCATTTGATTTTTTGGTTCCCGTCAAAGACAAAGTATTGGCGTTTTCCGAATTTTTACCTCCACAAGCTCTTGGAAAAAATATTCATAAGCATACCCAAAAGAAAGGATTACCTGTCTTTGCAAATGCAACCGTAGCTATTTTTGGGGTATTAGAATCTCGCAACGCTTTTGAAAAAAGACCTGAGAAATTAGATATAGATGCTATTCGTATACAGCTTTATAGATTAATGTGTGGCAATTGGAACTCTACCATTATAGATATTGGCGATGTAGAAGAAGGGGATAAGGTAGAAGACACTTATTTTGTAGTTAAAGAAATTGTTGCAGGTCTTTTAGAAGAAAAAATTATACCTATTATCATAGGTGCTACTCAAGATATAACTTTCCCAACATATCGTGCTTTTGATACTATTAAAGACATGATAAATCTTGTCGCCATAGATAGCCGTTTTGATTTTGGTGAAGATGACGAATTAATATCGTCACATTCTTACATGAGTAAGATTATAACAGACAAACCTAATAACCTACACAACTTTTCAAATATAGGATACCAAAGTTATTATAACGCCCAAGAAGAAATAGATTTAATGGAGCGTTTGTTTTTTGATGCCTACCGTTTAGGTGATATCGCTTCAAATATACAATTGGCAGAACCCGTTTTGCGTAATGCAAGCTTAGTAAGTTTAGATGCACGTGCTATTAGAGCTAGTGAGGTGGGATTGTCTGGTAATTTTTCGCCTAATGGATTTACTGGTCGTGAAATATGTGCTATTGCTAGATATGCAGGTATAAGCGATAATGTATCCTTATTTGGCATCTATGAAATAGAAAACTCTAATCTATCCTTTCAACTAATAGCCCAGATTATTTGGTATTTTATTGAAGGCCTAAGTTATAGAGTAAAAGAATTCCCAAGTTCTAAAAGTGACGACTTCACAAAATTTACAATACCTACAGAAACCGAAGAGCTCATATTCTACAAGAGCCATATAACCCAAAGGTGGTGGGTAGAAGTACCTACAATAACGATAGAACATAATAAAATAAATTCGTCTACGTTATTACCTTGCGCCGAACAAGATTATTTGGATGCTTGCAACCAAAATATTCCTGAGCGTTGGTTTAAAGCCTACAAAAAGGGTTTTAACTAGACAAAATAAATTTTATTGACAAAATGTATTTACAAGTACAATAAATTATTCAAAAATTAGTTTTAGAGAATAACGAATTTGTGTTTACAGTTTGTAATCTTAAATCAAAAAAATTAACCTAGAGTATGAGAAAGCTATTGTTTTCATCTATAGCACTTGTTTTTTTACTAACCACAAGTTGTGGTTCTAAATCAAGATCAAAAGGTGAGTTGGTAGGAGTAAAGGGTAAAAAGTGGTACCCTGAAAAACCGTATGGAATGGAACTTATCCCTCGCGGCGCATTTATAATGGGTAAAGCGGAAGAGGATCAAGCTAAAGTATTAAACGCCCCCACAAAAACGGTAACTGTTCGTTCTTTTTATATGGATGATACAGAAATCACTAATAGTGAGTACCGTCAATTTGTAGAATGGGTAAAAGATTCTATTACTAGAACTAAGTTAGCAATACTTGCTGATCAATTAGGTATAGGTCCAGAAGACGATGGAATAGGTGAGTATGCCTTTAAAAGTGCCGATACCACTAAATTATCTGTATATGATAAATATATGTTAGATAATTATGCAGGTTTAGGAGATAATGAGTATGAAGGTTATGCTCTAAATAAAGAAGTAGATTTAGTTTGGGATAGAGAAGACTATCCAGATGAATACTATGCTGAGATAATGATTGATTCTATATATCTTCCTGAAAGTGAGACATATAATGGTCAACGAAGTGTAGATGTTACCAAGCTAAAATACAAATATGATTGGATGGATATCGAAGCTGCTGCTAGAGCAAAAACAGGCAGGAGAACAGATTTCATTAAAAGAGAAGAATTAGAAATATACCCAGATACTACAGTGTGGATTCGTGATTTCGAATATTCGTATAACGAACCAATGCATAATGATTATTTCTGGCATGATGCATATAGTGATTACCCTGTTGTGGGTATATCATGGCAGCAAGCCAAGGCTTTCTGTAACTGGAGAACTAAATTTAAAAACGATGATCAAAAAAGTCGTAATAAGCAATTTGTAAACCAATTTAGATTACCAACTGAGGCAGAATGGGAATATGCTGCTAGAGGTGGTATCGAAGGAGGTACGTATCCATGGGGTGGTCCTTATGTTATTAGTGATACAGGTTGTTTTCAAGCAAATTTTAAGCCACAACGTGGTGATTATGCTGCAGATGCTGCTTTATATACAGTAGAAGCAAAATCTTACGAACCTAATGATTATAACTTATATAATATGGCAGGTAACGTGTCTGAGTGGACTAGCTCTAGCTACGACCCAAATGCCTATGAATATGTATCAACAATGAATCCTAATGCTGGTTCTGGACAGAACAAAAGAAAAGTTCTAAGAGGAGGGTCTTGGAAAGATGTTGCTTATTTCTTGCAAGTAAGTACAAGAGATTATGAATATCAAGATTCAGCAAGAAGTTATATAGGATTTAGAACCGTACAAGATTATTTAGGAGAAGAAGATTCAACAAATTAATTATAACAATAACAGATTACTTAAAATCAAATTAGTAACCAAATACTTATTAATAAATACTTAAATTAAATTTAAAATTATGGCACAGTCAAAATCATCAAAAAAGTTAATGAACATGACCTATGGTCTTGGAGCTTCGGTAGTAATTCTTGGAGCATTATTTAAAATTCTTCACTGGGAAGTGGACTTAGGATTCATGAAATTAGGAGGAGGGCTTTTATTAGCTATCGGTCTTATTACAGAAGCATTAATATTTGCTATTGCAGCATTTGAACCAGTAGAAGACGAATTAGATTGGTCTTTAGTATACCCAGAATTAGCAGGAGGAGCTGCTTCAGGTAAAAAGAATGAAAGAGCTGAAATGAAAGAAGCAGAAGCTTCTTTATCTGCTAAGTTAGATAACTTATTAAAAGAAGCAGGTGTTGATGCTAATCTTATGGAAAGTTTAGGAGAAAGCATTAAAAACTTTGAAGGTGCTGCTAAAGGAATAGTACCTACAACTGATGCAATGGAATCTACTAAGAAGTATTCTGAAGAAATGGTACATGCAGCTGCTCAAATGGAGTCTTTAAATAGCCTTTATAAAGTACAGTTAGAAAGTGCAAGCAAGCAAGCTTCTGTTAATGAAGAAGTTGTACAGAACGCAAGTGCGCTTAAAGAACAAATGGCTTCTTTATCTACTAACCTTTCTTCATTGAATGGAGTATATGGTGGAATGTTGTCTGCAATGTCTAAGAACTAATTAGAGATTTAATACAAATCCAAACCCCAAAATATTAATTAAATCTAATTAGAAAACGATGGCAGGAGGAAAACAAACACCACGTCAGAAGATGATAAATCTAATGTACTTGATTTTCATCGCAATGCTAGCCTTAAACATGAGTAAGGAAGTATTAGCAGCATTCGGTCTTATGAAAGTAAAGATGGAAGATTCAAATGCAAAAACTTCAGAAGACAACTTAGCTTTTCTTGGAAGTTTAGAAACAAAAGCATCTGAAAATGCAGCTAAATATGCTAAAGATTACGAAAAAGCACAAAAAGTGCAAAAAATATCTCAAGAGTATTATGACTATTTAGAAGGTCTAAAGAAAATGATGACTGCAGATATTGAAGACCCAACAGATTATCAAGTAATGGATAAAGCTGATTTCTTAGATGGAAAATTCTTTAACGGTGAAGGCTTAGCTGAAGGCGGAAAAGAATTCATGAAAAGAATTAATGATTATAGTAAAGAAGTAGGTAAGCTAGTTCCTGAAAGTTTGAAATCTACTGTAGAATCACGTTTTGAAACAGGTGATGCTAATGGTAAAGTAGAAAAAAGAGATGGTACTAAGCAAAATTGGATTAACTATCATTATGAAGGTTTCCCTTTAATCGCTTCTTTAACCAAGTTAACAGCTTTACAGTCAGATATTAAAGCAACTGAACAAGACGCTTTAAAATCAATGTTAGCTGGTAACTTATCTGAGCAAGTTTCTTTAAAAACCTTTAAAATGTCACTTCTTGGAGCAAAATCTGCTTTCTATGCAGGTGATAAATACGAAGGTAAAATACAAATAAACAAAACTGATGAATCATCAACTCCTGTTAGAGCCGATTTAAAATTAGACGGCCGTAAATTAGTAGATGGTAAAGACTACAAGCTTGAAGCTGGTGGTGTAAAAATGTTAATTGGTGCCGGTACTCCTGGTGATCACGATGTAACAGGTGAGGTTTTCTTTATGCAAGATGGTGAAGAAGTATCATGTAAAGTAAATAGTAGTTTTGCTACTATTACTAAGCCAGGTGCTGCTTTAATTGCTGCTGATAAAATGAATGTTGTTTATCGCGGTGTTGCTAACCCAATGTCAATTTCTATTCCAGGAATACCTAATAACAAAGTTTCAGCTAGTGCTCCAGGTTTAAAAAAGCGTAGTGGTAGTAGTTATATCATGAATCCAGGAAAAGGAAGAGCAGTTACTATTGCTGCTTCAGGTACATTGCCTGATGGTAGAAAGGTTGGTTCAAAACTTGAGTTTAGAATTAAAGATATACCAAGACCATCTGGTGCTGTAAGAGGTGAATCAGGTAGTATTAAAATGCCTAGAAGAAACCTTGAGGTATCTACAGTTTCGGCTATGTTAGAAGATTTTGATTTTGATTTAAACCTAGGTATTAGTGGATTTAAATTTAAAGTTCCTGGTCAACCAACAACAGTTGTAAAAGGAAACAAATTAAATGCTGCTGCTAAGTCTGCTCTTAAGAGAGCAAAAAGAGGCGAAACAGTACAGATATTTGATATTCAAGCTTATATTTCTAATAACAAGAGTTATAAATTAAAGAAAGTATCTCCTGTTGTTGTTGAGCTTACAAACTAATAAAAGTAAAGTAATGATGAATTGGAAAAATGTTTTAGTAATCGGAGCGTTCAGCATCCTACCCGTATCAATGATGGCTCAGGCAAATATTTTAAATGCCAAGTCGCCAGAAGAGATAGGGAAGAAAACAGAAGCTCAAAAAGCTGCAGATAATGATGCTCCTTTGGCTTATGGTTATGTAGATGATAGAGATATTCTCTGGTCTAAAACAATATGGGAGACTATCGATTTAGATGAGCGTGTTAATTTTCCGTTATACTATCCAACCGATACTGTTGGTATAGGTACAGATAGACGTTCTTTATACCATATTCTAATGAAGAATATTAAAAATGGTAAAATAAAAGACGTGTATACAGATTCTTATTTTTCTGAAAAGCGAAGTCTAAAAGATTTATCTGCAACATTACAAAAAGTAGATACTACAGATTTAGGGTACGAACAGATAAATGCAGGTGAACAAATCTCTGAAGAGTTTATTAACATTAGAGATTTAGGAGCAGCAGATGTTGAAGAGTACAGAATTAAAGGTATCTGGTATTTTGATAAACGCCAAGGTGAACTTAAATATCGTTTACAGGCTATTGCTCCTGTTGCTCCAGATGTTAACTTTATAGATGACGAGTCAACAGATCCAAATGCAAATAAAGTTGAATTATTTTGGGTATACTACCCAAGTATAAGAGACATTATGCATGAGGCTAAGGTTTTTAATCAACGTAATTCTGCACAACCTATCTCTTTTGATATGTTATTGAATGCACGTAGATTTAATGCCGTTATCTACAAAGAAGATAACGTACAAGGAGACCGTAATATCGATGATTATGTTATTGATAATGCATTGTTTCAGTTATTAGAAGCAAAACGTATTAAAGAAAACATCAGAGATAAAGAGCAAGACATGTGGTCGTATTAGTTTAAATTATTACGATTAAAATAAATTAGTTTCCAATTCAATAGATATAAACGCCGCACTTATGTGCGGCGTTTTTTATTTTTACCAAATGCTAGATTATATAGTTGTTGGATTAGGACTTGCCGGTATTTCATTTTGTGAACAGCTAGAAGAATATGGAAAATCATATAAAGTTGTTACAGATAATTCTCAACAAGCTTCTTTAGTAGCAGGCGGACTGTATAATCCAGTAATCTTAAAACGTTTTACCCTTGCCTGGAAAGCTAAAAATCAGTTAGATATAGCAAGGCCTTTTTATAAAAAACTAGAAGAGAAATTAAAAACAACTTTAGATTATAAAGTCCCAGTTTTAAGGAGATTTGCTTCGGTAGAAGAGCAAAATTTTTGGTTTGAAGCAACAGATAAACCAGACTTAGCCCAATTTTTAGATACAAAGCTTTTAAAAAATAAGAATTCAACTATAGAAGCACCTTACGGTTATGGTTTAGTAAAAGAAACGGGGAGAATAGATACTAAAATGCTCCTTAAAGAATACCAAAATTTTCTAACTCAGCATGAAAAACTAATAATAGAACCTTTCGATTATAACAAATTAGAGCTTCAAAATGAAGCGGTAAATTATAAGGGTATAAAAACAAAGTATATTGTATTTGCAGAAGGATATGGGCTTAAGGCAAACCCTTATTTTAATTATTTACCCTTAAATGGCACAAAAGGAGAATTACTTACTATTAAAACCCCAAAATTAAAAGAAAAAAACGTTATAAAATCTTCTGTGTTTATTATTCCATTAGGGGAACATTTATACCGTGTAGGAGCTACATACAAATGGAAAGACAAAACCAATACGCCTACAGAAGCGTCAAAAGAAGAACTACTTGTTAAGTTAAAGACTTTTTTAAAATGCAATTTTACAGTAGTACAACACGTAGCTGGAGTGCGCCCAACAGTTACAGATAGAAGGCCTTTGGTGGGTAAACACCCAAAGCATAATAGACTTTATGTGCTTAACGGTTTTGGGTCACGGGGAGTTATGATAGCTCCTTATGCATCAGCACAATTATTTAAGTTTATAGAACAAGAAGAAAATATAGATAAAGAAATGGATATCAATAGGTTTGTAAAAAAGCACTATCAAAATTAACTGGCGAACTTCTTATCATATGAAATAAAAATATTTATCCAAATATTTCTAGATAATCTAATAATAACTGGCATAAAGAGAATTAAAGTAGCGACTATTGCTATATATGCTATTGTTAGGGAAGTTTCTATTAGCAAATACGAAATTAAAAATGCGGCTATAGCAAATGCAATACCTACACCATAGCTCACATACATAGAACCGTAGAAAAAAGAAGGTTCAATCTTATACTTTGTTTTGCAATTAGAACATTTTTCGTGCATTTTAAATAGTTCAGAAATAATATATGGGTTTGTATTTACATACATACTTTCATGATGGCATTTAGGACAACTTCCTGTTAAAATACTGTATAATTTGTATCCTTTTTTTAACATTTGCACAACTTTACTCAAAAGTAGTAATTACTACAGTATTAAGCTTCATAAAGCCCTACTATAAACTAATTTTGAGCGACTAATTTAATTGTACATATGCTTAATATTCATAACCTATCTGTTGCTTTTGGAGGCGAATATTTATTCGAAGAAATTGCCTTTAGATTAAATGGTGGCGATCGTGTTGGATTAATTGGTAAAAATGGTGCTGGAAAATCAACTTTACTAAAATTATTAAGTAAAGAAATGGACCCAGACTCAGGGACCATAGCTTCGGATAAAGAAGTAAAAATTGGTTTTTTAAAACAAGATATAGATTTTGAACAAGGAAGGTCAGTTTTAGAAGAAGCCTATCAAGCTTTTGTGGAATTAAAAAAACTAGAAGCTAAATTAGAAGAAATAAACACACAATTAGCTGAACGCACGGATTATGAGAGTGATGATTACAATCAGTTAATGATAGATCTAAATGATGTAACACAGCATTACGAAATTTTAGGAGGGTATAATTATCAAGGTGAAACGGAGAAAGTGCTTCAGGGTTTAGGCTTTTTACGGTCAGATTTTGATAAACCAACAGATACCTTTTCTGGAGGATGGCGTATGCGTATAGAATTGGCAAAATTACTATTACAAAGCAATGATGTTTTGTTGCTTGATGAACCTACCAATCATTTAGACATAGAATCTATAATATGGTTAGAGCAATTTTTAAGAGCTTATACTGGTGCGGTTGTTATTGTATCTCACGATAAAATGTTTTTAGATAATGTTACCAATAGAACTATAGAAATATCGTTGGGTAGAATCTACGATTATAATAAACCCTATTCGCAATACTTAGTTCAAAGAGCAGAGATTAAAGAGCAACAGGTAAATGCCCAAAAGAATCAAGAAAAACAAATTCAGCAAACAGAAAAGCTTATTGAAAAGTTTAGGGCAAAGGCTAGTAAAGCTTCTATGGCACAATCACTAATAAAAAAGCTTGATAAGATTGATAGAATAGAAGTTGATAATGATGACAATAGCGTTATGAAACTTAGGTTCCCAGTGTCTATTACTCCAGGTAAAGTTGTAGCCGAATTAGAAGATCTTGGCAAAAATTATGGCGATAAAGAAGTTTTAAAACAAATAAACTTATTAGTAGAACGAGGTTCAAAAACTGCCTTTGTAGGGCAAAATGGACAAGGCAAAACTACTTTAGCTAAGATTATTGTGGGGGGGTTAGACCATACAGGTCTTATAAAACTAGGGCATAATGTACAGATAGGATATTTTGCTCAGAACCAAGCAGAGTATTTAGATGGTAGTAAAACCATTTTAGATACTATGATAGATGCTGCAAATGAAAAAAATAGAAGTAAGGTCCGCGATATTTTAGGCTCATTCTTATTTCAAGGAGAAGAGGTAGATAAATATGTTAGAGTACTTTCTGGTGGGGAGCGTAATAGACTAGCTCTTGCTAAAATGTTATTACAGCCTTTTAATGTATTGGTAATGGATGAGCCTACCAATCATTTAGATATAAAATCTAAGAATGTTTTAAAGCAAGCTTTACAAAATTTTGAAGGTACTCTTATTCTAGTCTCACACGATCGGGATTTTCTTCAAGGGCTTACCAATAGCGTTTATGAATTCAAGAATGGTAGCATTAAAGAATATTTAGGAGATATTGATTTTTATCTAGAAGAACGAAAAGCCGAAGATTTTAGAAAAATTGAAAAAGGAACGGAAAAGTCAAAAGCTGTAAAAACCAAGTCTACTAATGAAAATGATTATAAACTTCAAAAAAAGCGTAAGTCACTAAAAAATAAGCTTAGCGGAATTGAAAGAAAAATAAGCGATTTAGAAAAGGTAATTGCGGACTTAGACCATCAACTTTTAATGAACTACGACAAGACATCTGCAAAACCTAACTTTTTTGATGAGTATCAAGGTAAAAAGAAAAGTCTTGAGCAACTTATGAAGGATTGGGAAGCTATAGGTATAGAAATAGACCTTACTTAGGTAAAATTTCATTTCACAACACATTTAGGGACTTTCACAACATTATTTACATTTTTTGGTTTATCTGTTTGCTCATAAAATCTTGTTGTCGTTAATTTGTAGGATAATTCTTAACAAAATTAATAATTAATCGAATGGGAAAGCTAACTCTTTTAAACATAATTCTTTTGCTTACTTGTTCAATAAGCGTAGCCTCTACGGAGATTTCTTCTATTGAAAAGAAAGCATTAATTGAATTATATCATTCTACTGACGGAGAAAATTGGACTAAAGGATGGGATTTAGATTCACCTGTGTCTACATGGAGGGGTGTAATTGTTCAGAAAAATCATGTTATAAGCCTTAACTTATTTCATAATAATTTAAGTGGCTACATACCAGAGAGCATTGGGTCTTTAGAGAAATTAGAAGAGTTAAATTTAGCTTTTAATAATATAACAGGTGCTCTTCCAAAAAATATAGTAAAACTTAAATGTTTAAGAGTTGTTAAGCTAGAGATGAATAGAATAAAAGGATCTCTACCAGAAGGTATTGGAAAACTTCATAGTTTAGAAGAGTTTTCTATGTTCAATAATTTTCTCAATGGACCTATTCCAGAAAGTTTTGGAAATATTACAACGCTAAAAAAATTAAATTTATCAAGTAATAACTTAAAAGGAAGTATTCCTAAGAGCATAGGGAACCTTAAAAACTTAGAAACCTTAGGTTTGTTCGAGAATTCTATAGAGGGTGCTATACCAAAAGAAATGGGAAAGCTTAAAAATTTAGAAGAACTCGTATTGGCTAATAATAAAATAGGTGGTGAAATACCAGAAGAATTAGATCAATTAGCTAGCTTAAAAGTATTACAAATTCAGAATAATAGAATTAGATCATTTAGAGGAATTGAAAAGATGAAATCTAGGGCCTTACTGGTTTTTGATACTGATGAACGCAAATATGATAAAAGGTTTGATGAAAATGCCATTAAAAATTCTCGAATGGCAGACACAAAATTTGAAGATGAAGACGATGATAATGACAATTAGTGATTAGTTATACTTTAGTTTGTTTGGTTTGGGGATGCAGAGGTGCATCCCCTTTTTTTGTTTTATAATTCCTATACTTTACCTCTATAATATTTATGAAATCTTTAACCAAAACTATAATTCTTCACACTAATTTTGCAAACCACTAATCAATAGCATTAATGCGTAAAATAATAATCTCCGTCTTAGCAGGAATTTTAATTATTGGCGGTTCTATACTTGCTGCTAACTATATTGCTGACAGTAAAAAAAATAAAAGACCTACTTCTAAAAAAGTAGTAAAGACAGTTTTTGTAGATACTGTTAAAAATACAACAGTACCAATTATAGTTCCAGCTAATGGAAACTTAATAGCAAAAAATCGAGTTGAGCTTTACGCAGAGGTACAAGGGGTTTTTAGAACAGGGAACACCTTTTTTAAAACAGGGCAAAATTATAAAAGAGGACAAACGCTCATTAAAATAGACGCCTCTGAGTATTATGCTAGTGTACAATCTGCAAAGAGTAATCTCTATAATTTGCTTACTTCAATTTTGCCTGATTTACGTTTAGACTATCCTGAATTTTCTGCAAAATGGGAGGAATATTTAGCAAATTTCGATATTGAAAAAACGACACCTGAACTACCAAAGGTTAGTTCAGATAAAGAAAAATATTTTATAACAGGACGCGGAATTTTCAGTAGCTATTACAATGTTAAAAATCTTGAACAAAGACTTTCTAAATATACTATTAGCGCTCCTTTTTCGGGAATACTTACCGAAGCTCTTGTAACAGAAGGGACATTGGTTAGAGCTGGACAAAAATTAGGAGAATTTATAAATACAGATAGCTATGAGCTAGAGGTTGCCATTAGCAAAACATATGCAGATTTTTTAAAAGTAGGAGAACAAGTATCACTTTCTAGCCTTAATCAAGAAAAAAAATATATAGGCAAGGTTGTTCGTGTTAATGGTAGGGTAGACCAAGCCACACAAACTGTAACAGCATTTATAGAAGTAAAGGGTAAAGATTTAAAAGAAGGTGAATATCTAGAAGCAAATCTAAATGCTAAGAATGAAGAGAATGCCATAGAAATTAACCGTTCACTATTATTGGAAGACAATAAAATATATGTGGTAAGAGACTCTATTTTAGATGTTATTGATGTTTCACCAGTTTATTTTTCAGATAAAAAGGTAGTACTTAAAAACGTACCAAACGGTGAGACCATTATAGCAAAGCCTGTTGCGGGAGCTTACATAGGTATGCTAGTAAAAATATACGGAACTGCTAGTTCAGAAAAAAGCACTAAATGAAGAAGATAATAGAATACTTTATTAAGTATCATGTAGCAGTAAACGTAATCATTATTGCGTTTTTTGTTTTTGGTGTTGTTGGTGCTTATACTTTAAAATCTTCCTATTTTCCACTTACAGAATCTCAAAATGTGCTAATATCTATTACATATCCTGGGGCCTCACCCCAAGAGATAGAAGAAGGTATTGTGCTTAAAATTGAAGACAATCTAAAAGGCTTGCAAGGTGTAGAGCGAGTTACTTCAACCTCTCGAGAAAATGCGGGATCTATTAATGTTGAAATAGAGAAGGGGAAGGATATTGACTTTATGCTACTCGAAGTTAAAAATGCTGTAGATAGAGTGCCTTCATTTCCAACAGGGATGGAACCATTGGTGGTTTCTAAACTAGAAGCAGTAAGGGAGACCATAAGTTTTGCGGTTAGCGGTGAAGCTATTTCTTTAGCAACGCTAAAACAGATTGGAAGACAGGTTGAAAATGATCTACGGGCAATAGATGGAATATCTCAAATATCTATTTCTGGATATCCCGAAGAAGAAATAGAAATAGCAGTTAATGAAAATAGCCTATTAGCCTATAATATTTCTTTTAATGAAGTCTCGCAAGCAATTGCAAGTGCTAATATTTTTGTTACAGGAGGTAATATTAAGACTAGTGCTGAGGAGTATTTAATAAGAGCAAACAATCGTTCGTATTACGGTGATGAGTTATCAAACGTCATTGTCAGAGCAAATGCTTCTGGTCGCACAATTAGACTTAAAGATGTTGCTGAAATCAGAGATCGTTTTTCAGAGACTCCAAATACAACCTATTTTAATGGAAACTTGGCGGTAGATATTTCTATAACCAGTACCAATTCTGAAGATTTAATAGGTTCTTCAGAGAAGGTGAAGACCTATATAGAAAGCTTTAATCAAAAATATAATAATGTTAGATTAAATGTAGTTGATGACCGTTCCATAACACTAACGCAACGTACCGAATTGTTAACCGAAAATGCGATTATAGGGATGATTTTGGTGCTTATATTCCTCTCTTTATTCCTAAATACGCGATTGGCTTTTTGGGTAGCTTTTGGACTTCCAGTAGCATTTTTAGGCATGTTTGTTTTTGCACCTTTATTTGGTGTAACAATTAATGTGCTCTCTCTGTTTGGGATGATTATTGTTATAGGCATTTTGGTAGATGATGGTATTGTTATAGCAGAAAATATCTATCAACATTACGAGAAAGGTAAAAGTCCCATACGTGCCGCTGTAGATGGTACTATAGAAGTTATTCCACCAATAATTTCGGCAATTATAACAACCATACTCGCCTTCTCTATATTTCTATTTTTAGATGGTAGAATTGGTAATTTCTTTGGTGAGGTTTCAGTTATTGTAATCCTTACCCTTGTGGTATCATTGGTAGAAGCACTTATAATTTTACCTGCACATTTAGCACATTCTAAAGCACTAAAAAAACAATCCGATGCACCCAAAAAAGGAATTGCTAAGCTTTTTGCTAAACTTAGAATTATTAATAAGCTTGGGGATAATTTCATGGTTTGGATGCGAGACAAATTATATAGCCCCGCGTTAGTTTTTGCTATAAAGCACAAGGTTTTAACTTTTGCATTATTTATAATGGCTTTGGTTTTAACTTATGGATCAGTAGAAGGAGGAATCATTAGAACAGCTTTCTTTCCTAGAATAGCAAGTGATAGAGTTGCTATTGAGTTATTAATGCCTAATGGGACTAATGAAAGTGTAACAGACTCTATAATTAGCTTAATCGAAGAAAAAGCAATACTAGTAAACCAAGAACTTACAGACAAGTACATGGAGGGAACAGATAAAGATTTGTTCGTTAACATGATAAAAGACGTGGGACCTGGTTCTTCGGCTGCTACTTTAGTAATTAATTTATTACCTGGAGAGGAACGCCCAAATGAGGTTAGGTCAGATATAGTAACTAATAGAATAGAAGAATTAGTAGGTCCTGTCATTGGAGTAGAAAGTTTAATATATGGCTCTGGAGGTAATTTTGGTGGCTCACCAGTTTCAGTTTCTTTATTGAGTAATAACATTCAAGAATTAAAATCTGCAAAAGACGAATTAAAATCTGCATTATTAAATAATGCCTTATTAAAGGACATAGCAGATAATGACCCTGCTGGTATTAAAGAAATACAACTAGAATTAAAAGAGAATGCTTTTTTACTAGGTTTAGATTTAAGAACTATTATGACCCAGGTACGTTCGGGGTTTTTTGGAATACAAGCGCAGCGTTTTCAAAGAGGACAAGATGAGATTAGAGTTTGGGTACGTTATGATAAGGAAAACAGGTCGTCAATTACAGATTTAGACGAAATGCGAATAGTAACACCAGCGGGATCTCGAATTCCCTTAAAAGAGATTGCTGATTATACAATTGCTAGAGGAGATGTTGCTATAAATCATCTAGAAGGACAACGAGAAATACAAATAAATGCTGATTTAAAAAACGCGGAAACTACGAGTGCTCCAGATATAATGACTTGGATAAAGGAAGAAGTTATGCCGGAGATACAAGCTAAATATCCAACGGTAACGGCTTCTTATGAAGGGCAAAATAGAGAACGATTAAAGTTGCAAAATTCACTAAATTTTGTAGGCCTTGCAGTACTATTTTTAATCTATATAACCATAGCTTTTACGTTTAGGAGTTTTAGTCAACCGCTATTATTATTATTACTAGTTCCTTTTAGTTTAACAGCAGTATCATGGGGGCATTGGATTCATGGGTTTCCAATCAATATTTTATCTATGTTAGGTATTATTGCTTTAATAGGGATTATGGTTAATGATGGTTTGGTGCTTATTGGTAAGTTTAATAGTAATCTAAGAGAAGGAATGGGTTTTGATGATGCTATTTTTGAAGCAGGTCGTTCTAGATTTAGAGCTATTTTCTTGACCTCAATTACAACAATAGCGGGTTTAGCACCTTTATTATTAGAAGAGAGTAGACAAGCTAAGTTTTTAATACCTATGGCTATATCTATAGCCTATGGTATAGGCTTTGCAACAATCTTAACACTCTTACTACTGCCTTTATTTTTATCGTTTAGTAATAGTGCTAAAGTTGGATTTAAATGGCTAGTAACAGGAAATAAGATTAGTAAAGAAGAAGTAGAAAGGGCAATAAAAGAGAAAAAAGAAGAAGAACACATGAGTCAAGATAATACCAATAAGTTACTTGATGATTCTTTTAAAAAAGAAATAGAATAAGAGTATAATGCGTATATATAATTTTTTATTAGTTGCCTTATTTGTTCTGGGACATCCATTACTTGCTCAGAAAACTAAGCTTTCTAAAGAAGAAGCGGTACAACTTACTTTAGAGAATAATTTTGGAATTGTTATAGCAAATAATAACCTTAAAGTAGCAGAAAACAACAAGGGATTATTAAATTCTGGATTTCTACCTGCCATTTCTGCAAATGGTGGAGCATCATACGATAATAATGATCAAGAGGCTACATTTCAAGACGGTTCAACAAGTTCTATTGATGGTGCCGAAACAACACGTTATAACGCTTCTGTTAATTTAAATTATACCTTATTTGATGGTTTAGGAAGATGGTACAATTATAAACGTTTAAAAGAGGAATATAACCTAAGTGAATTGCAAGCACGTGAAACTATTGAAACTACCATACTACAATTGTTTACGGTATATTATGAAGTAGCTAGACTTACAGAAAATATAGTTGTGCTTCAAGAAACATATGTAAATACAGAAAACCGTCTAACTAGAGCAGAATATAGTTTTGAGTTTGGTCAAAATAATAAGCTAGATGTCTTAAATGCTCAAGTAGATTTGGTTAATGATAGTATTAATTTAATGAATGAAAGACAAACATTAAAGAATACACAGCGCGATTTAAATGTATTACTTAATAGAGAACTAAGCACAGATTTTATAGTTGATACTACAGTTGTATTCACTAACCAAATAGTTTTAGAAGAGTTTTTAGTTGATGCCGAAGCAAATAATGTTAGAATGCTACAAGCAGAAAAGAATATTACAATTAATGACTATAATTTAAAGATAGGAAAATCTGTTTTTTTGCCAACAGTAGGTTTAACAGGCTCTTATGGTTGGAACCAAGGTAATTTTCCCGAAACAAATTTTTTGTCTACTAGTACATCAACTGGTTTTTCTGGTGGCGTAAACCTATCTTGGAATCTTTTTAATGGCGGAGGTAGTATTACACAAATTAAAAATGCAAAAATACTATTAGATTCTCAAGAAACTTTTGAAAAACAAATAAAGCAAGAGATACGTAGAGATATTAGCAATGCTCAAGGTAACTATCAAAATAGGCTTCAAGTGTATCAATTACAAGAGCAAAATGTAATAACAGCAACTAATAATTATGAACGTTCTAATGAGCGATATAAATTAGGACAAATTACTTCTGTTGAATTAAGGCAAGCTCAAATTAACCTCTTAAATACACAAACAAGTAAAAGCTTAGCCAAATACAACGCTAAACTTGCCGAGTTACAATTATTGCAACTAACGGGTCAGTTATTGAACGTAGATTTTTAAAATGTTGGAACATTTTTTTCAGTGTCCTTATTGTTGGGAAGAAGTTTCAATGCTATTAGATACGTCTGTAACAGACCAAACATATGTAGAAGATTGCGAAGTTTGTTGTAACCCTATTGAGTTTAATCTACAATTTCAAAATAATGAATTAATTTTTTTTGAACTTAGAGAACTTGGTCAATAGCCTTAAATAAAGCTGTGCTATAAAAATGAAAAGGTATGTACACTTTTTCTTTTTTAAAAGAATCTAGGGTTTAAGATATTATTGGAGTTAAAGATTTCATATCGTAATAGAACCTCAAAAGAACCATCGTTAAAAGATGTGTCGCCCAATGCTGTTATTTCCCGATCATAGGCAAGGCCTAATTGTATTTGATTGCTTAATTGAAAACCTACTAAGCCACTAAAAGCAGCTCCCCATCTATAGGCAGCACCTAAACTAAGTTTGTCATTAAATAAAAAACTAGTAGAAATATCTGTTTGTAACGGACTTCCTGTTGTTCCCTTTACTAGTATTGCAGGCTTAAATTTTAAGGAAGCGTTTAAATCAAATACGTAACCACTTATAACATAATAGGTTCTTTCTTCCTGTCCTAAAAATGAACTTGAGGAGCTAGAATTATCAAAATGTTCTGTTTGCAAAAAATTAGGAACAGATAAACCAAGATAGAATTTCTCTGAGTAATAATAGATACCTCCACCAAAGTTTGGAGAGACCTTATTGTCAATATTTGTTATGGAATTTAAGCTTTGCTCTTCGGTAAAGCCTATTAGTTTAGAGAAATCTAAATTTAAAAGATTAGCACTAGCTTTTAGTCCAAACGAAAGTCGCCGTTCCGCTGATAATGGAATTGTATATGAAAATACACCATCTATAAAAGTTTCTTGAATAGTACCATTACCAATCTCATCGTTAACAATTGATAAGCCCAATCCAATTCTATTACCTGCGGGAGCATTAATGTTTAATGTTTGGGTAGTAGGTCCACCATCTAAACCAACCCATTGTGCTCTATATAATGCAGTAACATTTAGGGTTTCTCTAGACCCAGCGTATGCTGGGTTTATAGCGATAGTGTTATAAACATACTGCGTGTATTGAGCATCTTGTTGTGCATTAATCTTTGTAAAAAAGATGAATAGCGTAAATATAGCTGTTATAAAGTGCGTATTCATATTTTAGTCTTGTTTGAAATAATCGCTATAAAGAGATATCAGTATTTAATATTTTTCTTTTTTAAAGACAAACATTAAATTAATACCTATATATTACTGCAAGTACTAACATCATAATAAAAACAAAGTATTTTAGTCCTCTTATAAATTAAACTTTAAGAAGATTTCATGAGTACCCCCTGATTGAAAAGATATAGGGTTATTAGATGAAACTTCGTAAGCATAACCTACATCTGCCCAGTTTGCAGCGTTAATTATAAATAAACCTCCAACGCTTTCATTGAATCGATATGTTGGGCCTAATTCTATTTTGTTATCTAAACTTACTAAGGCATTTACTTCTACTGATGTAGGAGCAGCTTCTACATATCTTGCTATAGCTGCAGGTTTTAGTATAGTAGTACGTCCCAATTTTATATTATAACTTGCCGCAAGATGATAGTGCGTTCTACTTGACCCAAGCCTTGCAGTACCCTCATCATCTTCTAGGCGGTCTGTTGTAATAAAATTAGGTGTAGATAATGCTATATAGTAGTCATTACCTTTAAGTAAGACTCCAACACCAAAAGTTGGATTAAAACCTCCTGATAGATTTTGTAATGAAGGATCACCCTCAATACCAAAAGTAGTCAAGCCAGCTAAGTTTGCACTATAAGAAGTAGCTCCTGCTTTTATACCAAAATACAAATCGGTGTCTTGGTTTACTTTTACTTTATAAGAGAAGTCTGCTGTAATAGCAGTTTGTTCTTCTATAAAAGTTCTGTCGTTTATTACAGATAGTCCTAAACCTACATTTTTACCTGCATTTGTAGCGAAGAAAAAACTTTGTGTTTCAGGCCCACCTTCAATCCCAGCCCATTGGCTTCTAAAATCTATTCCTACTTGAGACTTTGATATTGATCTTCTACCATATTGGTTTTCAATTTCTGCAGTTTCACTACCAACAAAAGCAGCATTTACTAGGTTCATAGAATTTCTAAAGAAACTTCGATTTGGATCTTGTTGGCCATGCATTGATAAAGTGCTTATTAAGAATCCTGCGCACATAGCTAATTTTAAATTACTTTTTGTTTTCATTATAAGTTTATTTTAATAAGATTTGGGTTAATTAAGGGGTGCTAATCCTATTTTTTACTAACAAATTAACGACCAAATTTGATAAAATTGTAAGAATAATACTACTTTTGTTGTGAAATGATACTTAATTGTTGTGAAACTATTCTTTATGCTTGTAGTGTAGTTTTTAGAAAAGCACAAATCCTTTTTTTAATTAACAATCATAGATAAACACATAAATTTAAACCTATATAATTATATATTTCGCTTATTAGAGCTAACATCATTTTAATACATAATGACATCTTTTTCTTACAATTACACAACATAATTTTTACAATAAAAGTAATCCAAAGTAGTATTGCCTTTAATTAAATCTACTTATAGTGAGAAATTGTTTAGTTGTAGCCCTTTTTATTATTGGTTATTTGTCATATGGACAAGTAAAAATAGGGGATGAAATTAATAATATTGATAGTTTTTCTATTCTAGAGCTCCAAAGTTCTAACAAGGCTTTGGTGCTAACACGAGTGACTACAGCACAAATGTTATCTATGAGCCCACTTTCTGGTGCAGTGCTATTTAATACTGATGAGCAATGTGTTCATTTTTTTAATGGAACAGCCTGGATAAATTTATGTGAGGAAGTGACTACTACATCATTATCAATTGCTGATAATGGTGATGGTACTTTTACATTTACAGGTAATGATGGTAGAACTTATACTATTAATGGTGCTGCTGAGACGGTTACAACAGTTGTTGATAATGCCAATGGCACTTTTACTTATACAAATGAGCTTGGTATTGAAACAGTTATAACCACCAATTCTAACCAAACCCTTACTTCAGATAATAGTCCTGGTCAAATAGGTATTACAGGTGGTAATTCTTTAACTATAAATACTGATGACGCCGACGCCGACCCTACTAATGAAATACAAACGGTAGGGTCTGTTGATAATTCTGTAACGGTAGTTACTAATGCAAGTAATAATATAGATTTAAGTGTACCGCCATTTGATAGTAGCGCATTACAAACACAGATTACACAAAATGCAGATGCTATTACGATTCTAGAATCTGAACAAGCAATTCAGAATACGAACATTGCAAATAACAGTTCAGCAATAACAGCAGAAGAAACTAGAGCACTAGCAGCAGAAGCAGCACTACAGAGTGATATTGATAC
>CAZLUS010000012.1:0-15207 GCA_964562775.1 uncultured Flavobacteriaceae bacterium
CTTTAAACCGTAGCTCTAAGTCGCTTTCTGGTGGAGAGGCGCAACGTATACGCCTTGCCACACAAATTGGTTCTCAATTAGTTGGTGTACTTTATATCTTAGATGAACCAAGCATAGGTTTACATCAACGCGATAATGAACGACTTATAAACTCACTAATTTCATTACGAGATATTGGCAATTCTGTTATTGTTGTAGAACACGATAAGGATATGATTATTGCTGCAGACCACGTAATAGATATAGGTCCAAAAGCTGGCAAACATGGTGGAACTATTATCTCGGAGGGAAAGCCTCAAGATTTAAAAAAATGCACTACCCTTACTGCCGATTATATTACCGGTAAAAAAGAAATTGAAGTACCCTCAAAACGCAGAAAAGGAACGGGTAAAAAAATCACACTTACCGAATGTACTGGTAATAATCTTAAAAAAGTAACGGCAGAATTTCCGCTAGGAAAAATGATTGGTGTAACTGGAGTTTCTGGTAGTGGTAAATCCACATTAATTAACGAGACCCTCTACCCTATTATGAATTCTCATTATTTTAATGGGGTAAAAAAACCTATGCCCTACAAAAAAATTAAAGGGCTAGAGCATATAGACAAGGTTATCGACATTAATCAATCGCCTATTGGTAGAACACCACGTTCAAACCCAGCAACCTACACAGGTACATTTAGTGAAATTAGAGCCTTATTTGCTAAAACAACTGAAGCAACTATTCGTGGGTACAAGCCTGGACGTTTTAGTTTTAACGTGCAAGGCGGCCGATGCGAAACCTGTCAAGGAGGTGGCTTAAAGGTAATTGAAATGAATTTTTTGCCGGATGTTTATGTAGAATGTGAAACTTGCAATGGCAAACGTTTTAATAGAGAAACCTTAGAGATCAGATACAAAGGAAAGTCTATTGCCGATGTTTTAGAAATGACAATGAACGAAGCTGTTGATTTTTTTGAAAACATTCCTAAAATTCATAGAAAACTAAAAACGATTGTTGATGTTGGTCTTGGATATATATCATTAGGACAACAATCCACAACTTTATCTGGCGGTGAAGCTCAACGTGTAAAATTGGCAACAGAACTATCTAAACGAGATACTGGCAATACCTTTTATATCTTAGATGAGCCAACAACAGGACTTCATTTTGAAGATATTCGTGTTTTAATGAATGTTTTAAACAAGCTTGTAGACAAAGGAAATACGGTTTTAGTAATTGAACACAATATGGATGTCATAAAAATGACGGATCATATTATTGATATCGGCTATGAAGGTGGTCGTGGCGGAGGAATGATTGTGGCTAAAGGAACACCTGAAGAAGTCTCTAAAGACCCCAAAAGCTACACCGCTAAATTTTTAACTAAAGAATTAAAAAAACCAAAGAAAAATATTGCAAAAGCAGTTTAATAAATTTAAGATATGAGGTCAGAAACACATCCTAAAGGTTGGAATGAAATAAAAACCAACGATTCTTGGGCTATTTTTAAAATAATGGGGGAATTTGTTAATGGTTTTGAGCGTATGAGTCAAATCGGACCCTGCGTTTCTGTTTTTGGTTCTGCAAGAACCAAACCTGGAGCAAAATATTACGAATTAGCAGTAGAAGTAGCTCAAAAACTAGCGGAATCTGGTTATGGTGTAATAACAGGCGGTGGTCCTGGTATTATGGAAGCTGGAAATAAAGGAGCTAATAAAGCAGGTGGAACTTCTGTAGGCCTAAATATAGACTTGCCCTTTGAGCAGCATGACAACCCCTATATAGACCCAGACAAAAGCCTTGATTTCGATTACTTTTTTGTTAGAAAAGTAATGTTTGTAAAATATTCTCAAGGATTTGTGGTCATGCCTGGAGGGTTTGGCACACTTGATGAGCTATTTGAAGCTATAACACTAATTCAAACTTCTAAAATAGGAACCTTTCCAATTGTATTAGTTGGTAAAAGCTTTTGGAGCGGTTTGATAGATTGGATTAAGAACATCATGCTAGAAGAAAAAAATATAAGCCCCGAAGATTTAGATTTAATTTCTATGGTAGATACTGCAGATGAAGCTGTAGCCATTATAGATAGTTATTATAAAGGGCATAAAATGAGTCCTAACTTTTAAGTTACTGCTTTTGAAATTTAAAAATTGTTTTTTTGTATTGTTTTTATTGAGCCTAGGTATATGTCACGTGACTACTGCTCAGCATGCCAATACAATTGAGGCAACTTTAAATAAAGAAAATCATACCATTTTAATACAGCAAGAATTAACCTATTACAATACAACTGGTATTAGTCTAGACACTTTATATTTTAATGATTGGAATAATGCATATGCAGAAAATAAAAGTGATTTAGCCAAACGTTTTAGGGAGGAATTCAAAAAAAGTTTACACTTAGCAAAAATTAAAGATCGCGGGTATACTAGAGTCAATAGAATTTTAAATGAAGCTGGCGATAGTATAAGTTCAAAACATACAGACAAAGGCGATATTCTTCAAGTTATACTTGCACAACCTTTACCCACCAATGAATCTGTTAAGCTCCACTTTTCTTACGAAGTAGATTTACCCAATAGCAAGTTTACAAATTACGGTCATGGGTATCGTAATGGGTATTATTTAAAAGATTGGTATTTATCTCCTGCTGTATATGACAATGGTTGGAAGCTTTATTCAAATAAAAATATTGATGATCTATACACATATGCTTCTGATACAGAAATTAAATTTAAGTACCCAAATGAGCTTTACTTAGCATCAAATTATGAAGTGACAAGTGAAACTGATTTCTCTACCGGTCAATTTGCTATTCTTAAAGGGAAGCATCGCAAAAACTGCCATATTATATTAACGCCCAAGAAAAGATTTACAGCACATAAAACCAATTCTCTAAAAGTTACTACAGATATTGAACACAAAAAGTTTAGTGAGTTAAAACAGGGTATTTCTATAAGTAAAGTATCAAACTTTATATTAGATAATTTAGGAGCATACCCGCACGACAACTTATTAGTTGCTGAAGTAGATTATAATAAATACCCCCTTTATGGTTTGGGTTTACTGCCAAAATTTATAATCCCTTATAAAGAAGAATTTCAATTCGAAATAAAATTTTTAAAAACAGCACTTAATCAATTTATAGAAGAAACAATTTACATAGATAAACGTAAAGAAAGATGGGTATATGATAGTATTGTAGTCTATCTTATGATAAAGTATGTAGAAGAAAACTATCCTAATCAAAAATACACAGGGAAACTATCTAATGTTTTTGGATTTAAATCTTACAATCTGGCTAAAATGGATTTTAACGACCAGTATCACCTACTCCAAATGGTATCTGTTCTACGCAATGATCATCAATCACTTTTAACAGCTAATGATTCCTTAACTAGATGGAATAATAAAATAGCAAATAGCTATAAAGCAGGTCTAGGCTTGTCTTATTTAGGGGATTATATTGGCTATGAATCAATCAATAAATCGATTCGGGATTTTTACAATAAAAACCAATTAGCGCCAAATTTAAAAGCAAGTTCTTTCGAAGAAATTCTAGCACAAAACACTGATAGAGATATTAACTGGTATTTTAAAGAATATCTTGCGCAACGTACAAATATTGATTTTAAAATTAAAAAAGTCACTAAGACTGAAGACTCTATTCGGTTTACAATTAAAAATAAAACAGGAGCAAATGTTCCTATTTCTTTATTTGGTTTAGCAAAAGACACTGTAATATCTAAATATTGGTTTGCAAATATTGATTCTGCTAAAACATATACAATACCCAATAATAAGGAGAAGCAATTAGTTTTAAATTATGACAAAATAATACCAGAAGCAAACCAACGTGATAATTGGAAAAGCTTAAAAGGTTTTTTATCCAGTAATAAGAAACTTCAATTTCGATTTTTTAAGGATATAGAAAATCCTAGATATAATCAACTCTTTTATTTTCCCGAATTTAAATTTAATCTCAATGATGGCTTTAGAGGAGGCATTACTTTAGATAATAGGCCTATAATCAGACGGAATTTTTCGTTCAGTTTAAAACCACAATTTTCGAGTAGAGAAAATGCCTTTGTTGGAAGTTTTGGTTTTAGTAAGCGGCACTTTTTTAATACAGGAAAATTAAATTCCATAAGATATGGGGCTGGCTATGGAACATCTTTTTTTGATGTAGGCTCTAGGTTTACAACATTTACACCTTCAATAGCTTTAACCTGGCGCCCAAAAGATTTTATTTCTAATAGAAGACAGTTTCTTTTATTAAGATATAGAAATGTATTTAGAAGTATTAATCCTGATCTTGCTAATACAATAGATACAGATCCAGACTTTTCTGTGTTAAATTTAAGATTCGGTGACACAGACAATAATATTACCAATTTTAATTCATGGGTAATTGACACACAACTAGCAGGTGAATTTTCTAAAATTTCGTTTGAATGGGAAAAAAGAAAGCTTTTCCATAACAACAGACAACTAAATTTAAGACTCTTTGCGGGTAAATTTATCACTAACAATACTAGAGATTCAGATTTCTTTAGTTTTGCACTAGATCGCCCTACAGATTATCTTTTTGATTTAGGGTATCTAGATCGTTCTCCAGATGCAGATGGACTTGCTAGTCAGCAATTTATACTTGCAGAAGGTGGTTTTAAATCTATTTTTGATGATCGTTTTGCAAATGATTGGATTATAACTGCAAATGCAAGCTTTAATATTTGGCAATGGATTGAAGTTTATGGAGATATTGGTGGCGTAAGAGACCGAGGGTCTTCTGCACGTTTTGTATATGATTCGGGCATTAGGTTAAACTTAGTAACTGATTTCTTTGAATTGTATTTCCCTGTATATAGTAATAATGGATACGAAATAGCACAACCCAATTACAACGATCGTATTAGATTTGTCATTACTGTTAGCCCAAGAACGCTAACAGGTCTTTTTACCAGGAAATGGTTTTAATTTACGGAATTGATAAAATTCCCCTCAAAAACCTTTTCTTTTTTTATAAATTCTCTTTTTTTTTAACAATTTTTAGCATTATTCCCTAAATATACAACTATTATTTACTAGAAAAAGAGACGACAATTTCGTATTTTTGCAAAAATTACTCCAACCATATGAAGACAACTTCTAGCACTGATAAAGACATTTCATTCGATGATTTTAAAGCTCAGATTTTACGAGATTATAAAATTGCTGTAACCAGTAGAGAATGTAGTCTTTTAGGCAGAAGAGAAGTGCTTACTGGAAAAGCAAAATTTGGAATCTTTGGAGACGGAAAAGAGCTGCCGCAATTAGCCATGGCAAGAGCTTTTCAAAACGGTGATTTTAGAAGTGGTTACTATAGAGACCAAACTTTTATGATGGCCATAGATGCGCTAAATCCGGAATCATTTTTTCATGGTCTATATGCTTCTACAGACATTGAAAAAGACCCTATGAGTGCTGGGCGCCAAATGGGAGGACATTTTATGACCCATAGCATTAATGAGGATGGTAGTTGGAAAAACTTAATGGAGCAAAAAAACAGTAGCTCAGATATTTCATGTACTGCAGGGCAAATGCCTAGACTACTCGGTTTAGCCCAAGCCTCTAAAATATACCGTAAAGTTAAAGGAATTAAAGATGCAAAATTTTCTAAAAATGGTAATGAAGTAGCCTGGGGGACAATAGGAAATGCAAGTACTAGTGAGGGGCATTTTTTTGAAACTATAAATGCAGGTGGTGTATTGCAAGTTCCTATGGTTGTGAGTGTTTGGGACGATGCTTATGGTATTTCTGTTCCTGCAAAATACCATACTACAAAAACTGATATTTCTGAGATACTAAAAGGTTTTCAGCGAGATGAAAATACGAAAGGGTATGAAATTTTACGTGTTAATGGTTGGGATTACACTGCTCTAATACATGCTTATGAAAACGCATCTGATATTGCTAGAGAAGAACACGTACCTGTTTTAGTACATGTACTAGAACTTACACAACCTCAAGGGCATTCTACCTCTGGTTCTCACGAACGTTATAAATCTCAAGAACGTTTAGAATGGGAGCGTGAAAATGATTGTAACAAACGTTTTCGTGAATGGATTATAGAAAAAAATATTGCTACAGAAAGCGCATTAAAAGATTTAGAAAAAGAAATAAAAAAGGAAGTACGAAGCGCTAAGAAAACTGCTTGGGCAAAGTTCATAGAACCAAATGTTACAAAAAGAAAGCTCTTAGCAAACATATTAGAGAATGTAGCAAGCAAGAGTGCTAACCGTAATTTCATCATAAAGATTAAAAATGATTTAATTGCTATTGATGAGCCTATAAAGAAAGATTTAGTTTCACATGCTCGAAAAGCACTTCGTTATGTAATTGGTGAAGATTCTACAGAAAAGAAAGCATTACAGGATTGGATTTCTACTTATATGGAAGAGACCCAGCCCTTATTTAGCTCGCATCTGTATTCAGAATTATCAGAAAATGCAGCTACTTTACCAAAAGTAGCTCCTGTATATAATGATTCTCCTGAAAAAGTTGATGGTAGAGTTGTTTTACGTGACAATTTTGATAAACTTTTTGAAAAATACCCGAATGCATTGGTTTTTGGTGAAGATACGGGTACTATCGGAGATGTAAATCAAGGATTAGAAGGTTTACAAGAAAAGTATGGAAAACATCGAATTACAGATACTGGTATACGAGAAGCAACTATAGTAGGGCAAGGTATTGGTTTAGCTATGCGAGGTTTAAGACCTATTGCAGAGATACAGTACTTAGATTATATTATGTACGGCTTACAAACTCTTAGTGACGATTTAGCTACACTACACTATAGAAGTGCAGGTAAACAAAAAGCACCTTTGATCGTTCGTACACGAGGACATCGTTTAGAAGGCATTTGGCATTCTGGCTCTCAAATGGGAGGGCTTATACATCTTTTAAGAGGTATGTATATATTATCTCCTAGAAATATGACACAAGCTGCAGGTTTTTATAATACGCTTATGAAAGCAGATGAACCAGCTTTAGTTATTGAAAGTCTTAACGGCTATCGCTTAAAAGAAGACAAACCAGAAAATTTAGGCGAATTTTGCACTCCTATAGGTGTAGTAGAAACCATGAAAGAAGGAACAGACATAACACTCCTCTCCTATGGTTCTACATTAAGAATCGTATTAAAAGTAGCCGAAGAATTAGCAGAAGTTGGTATAAATGCTGAAGTAATTGATGCACAATCTTTATTACCTTTTGATATTAATCATGATGTTGTAAAAAGCCTACAAAAAACCAACAGATTACTTATTATAGATGAAGATGTGCCAGGCGGATGTTCTGCATATCTACTACAAGAAATCTTAGAGAAACAAGAGGGCTATATTTATTTAGACAGCAAACCACAAACCTTAACAGCTAAAGCACACCGTCCAGCATACGCAACAGATGGTGACTATTTTTCAAAACCTAATGCAGAAGATATTTTTGAAAAAGTATATGCTATTATGCACGAAGCTAATCCAAATAGTTATCCAAAATTAAGATAACGATAGTTTTAATATACCTAATAGTATCCTTTTTCTTAGGATATGGGTCATCGTTATTAGGATATTTCAATAATTATGTTAAATTGCAATAAATAACCCCCCTTTTGATAAATGAATAATTCATTTCTTAACAATATAGGACTAGCCCTTTTAAGGATTATTCCTTCCGCAATAATGTTAATTGTTCATGGTTTACCAAAACTACAAAAGTTACTAGCAGGTAATTTTGAGTTTGCAGACCCAATTGGTATTGGAGCAGCTCCGTCACTGTTCTTAACTGTTATCGGTGAGTTTGTAGCACCACTATTAATTATTATTGGCTTTAAAACTAGGTTTGCTGCTATACCAGCCGCTATAACAATGTTTGTAGCTGCTTTTGTAATTCATGGCGCAGACCCTTTTGCAAAAAAAGAACTGGCGCTATTATATTTCGTTTTCTTTTTAATAATTGCTTTAGTTGGGCCAGGAAAATACAGTATCGATAAAAAGTAATTACATTATTTTTATTAGTAGCTCCTTAAGTAAATCTTGATGACTCATATTTTGAGCATTTACCCCTTTACTTTTTAAATCAAGCTCCCGTAAGTTAGAAATTACCATACTTACTTTTTTCATCGGATAGTTTTTAGCGGCTATTTGGTATTCATTTACAAAATATGGATTAACACCTAATGTACTTGCTATATTCTTAGGCGATAAGTCGCTTAAACCATGGTATTTTAAAAGTTGCGTAAAAAAACTGTATAGTAAGGCTACCGTTAACACAAAAGGGTTATCCTTTGGATTTTGCGAAAAATAATTGATAATCTTAGTTGCCTTAGTGATATTACGTTCCCCTATGGCTTTTTTAAGCTCAAAATTATTGTAATCTTTACTTATACCAATGTGTTTTTCAATATGTTCTGGGGTAATTTCTGTTTCTTTAGGAATAACTAAAAATAACTTTTCAAGCTCATTATTAATTCTGCTTAAATCAGCGCCTAAAAACTCTACTAATAATGCAGAAGCTTTTGTTGAGATTTGATATTGTTTCCCAAGTAAGGTTTTCTTAATCCAATCCGCTACTTGGTTATCATAAAGCTTTTTGCTTTCAAACAAGACACCATGCTTTTGTACCGACTTGTATAACTTCTTTCGCTTGTCAATCTTTTTATACTTGTAACAAATAACTAATACGGTAGTCTCTTGCGGATTTTCAACATAAGAAGTTATATTTTCAATAGTTCTTGAGAGTTCTTGTGCCTCTTTTACAATGAGCACTTGATACTCAGCCATCATTGGAAAACGCTTAGCATTAGAAACAATTTCATCTACAGACGTTTCTTTTCCGTAAAGCACCATTTGATTAAAACCACGCTCCTCTTCTGTTAAAACATTTGTTGCTATAAAATCAGAAATTTTATCAATATAATAAGGCTCTTCACCCATCAAAAGATAAACAGGTTTAAGCTTTTTCTGCTTTATATCACTAACTATGTTTTTTAGCACATCCATTTAAAAAAAATCATCAAATTTGTTTAATGCAAGCTTTAAATTTTAAGAAGTATTCGTTTCGTTTCAAAAATAGCGAAAAGAATACCTATATATTTGATAGTATACGTAAAAAATTTGTTGTACTCCAACCCGAAGAATGGGTGCGTCAACACGTAGTGCATTTTCTCAATGTAGATAAAAAATATCCGAAGAGTATTATAAATGTAGAAAAACAAATCACGATTAATTCTTTAAAAAAAAGGTTTGATATTGTTGTTTTTAATTCTGATGGTTCTATAAAAATTCTAGTAGAATGTAAATCTCCTAGTGTATCTATAAATCAAGCTACTTTTGACCAAATAGCACAGTACAATATGAAACTCCATGCAGAATACCTTATGGTAACTAATGGCTTAAGGCATTATTATTGTAAAATAGATGCTAAAGAAGAAAAATATACATTTTTAAGAGAAATTCCTGATTTTAGCCGTTAATTTGCTTCCGTTTTGAAACTCGCAATAGTCATATTAAATTGGAATGGAGCAGACTTGCTTAGAAAGTACCTGCCTGCTGTTATAGCCTATTCTAATGAAGCAGATATTTATGTTATAGACAACGCATCTACTGATAATTCTGTAGCACTATTAAAAGAAGAGTTTCCAAAAGTTGGTCTTGTTGTTAATGATAAGAATCACGGCTTTGCAGGTGGATATAACCTTGGCTTAAAAAATATAAAAGCAGATTACTACTGTCTTTTAAATTCTGATGTTGAAGTAACAGAGAATTGGTTAAATCCAATTTTAAAAGGTTTTAAAGAGCTTAATGTTACCATCATACAGCCTAAAATTTTAGATTTAAAAAAGAGAACACACTTTGAGTATGCAGGTGCAGGCGGCGGTTTTATTGATAAATTAGGCTATCCGTTTTGTCGTGGGCGTATATTTCAAGCCTTAGAGGAAGACCAAGGGCAATACAATGATATACGTGAAATATTTTGGGCTACTGGTGCTTGTATGTTTGTAAAAAGTACAGCTTTTTGGGATTTAGGCGGTTTTGACATGGACTACTTTGCGCATCAAGAAGAAGTAGACTTATGTTGGCGAGCTAAAAACAATGGGCACAAGGTATACTATATTGGTGAAAGCAAAGTGTATCATTTAGGCGGTTCTACATTAAGTAATATGAACCCTAAAAAGACCTTTTTAAACTTTAGAAACTCACTGTATTCCATCATAAAAAATCTACCTAAAAAAAATGCATTCCCTATTATTTTCTACCGACTGGTATTAGATGGTATTGCTGCTATTCGTTTTCTTTTTCAATTAAAACCAAAGCACTTTTTTGCTATTTTTAGAGCACATCTTAGCTTTTATGCTAACTTTAGAAAGATTTACAAAAAGAGAGAAAAGACTAATTTTACAGTAAATTACTATAAAATAACATCCATAGTATGGTCTCATTTCGTAAATGGAGTGAAGAAATTTAACATTTTAGTAAAAGATTAACTACAATAGAAAACTAGTCCCTTTCATTTTTGTATAATTTTGAAAAAAGGGACTTAAATAATAAACCCAAATAAAGATAAAAATGAAAAAAACTATTTTAGGAACATTATCAGTTCTAGTTTTATTATCGTCATGTGTATCGCAAAAAAAATATGCAGAACTAGAAGCTAAACAACAAGAAACTCAAGATTTATTAAACTCAGCCTCTGTTAAACTTAATACCTGTTTAGAAGAAAAAGCAACGGCTTCAACTAGACTAAATGCTTTAGAAGAGCAAAATGCTTTCTTAAAAGCTAACAATCAAGAGTTAATCAATAACATGGGAGATTTAACAACTTTAACTGCTAAGGGTGCAGATAATCTTGAAAAATCTTTAGAAAGCTTACAAGAAAAAGACTTAACCATTAGAAGATTACAAGATGCAGTAACCAGAAGAGATTCTGTAAACCTTTCTTTAGTACAAAGTTTAAAAGGTGTTCTTGGAAACTTAGATGATGAAGATATAGAAGTAAGTGTAGAAAAAGGTGTTGTCTTTGTTTCTATTTCTGATAAGCTTTTATTTACAAGTGGTAGTTACAATGTAACAAACGCAGCAAAACAAGTATTAGGTAAAGTAGCTAAGGTTGTTAATAATAAACCAGATTTTGAGTTTATGGTTGAAGGACACACAGACAATGTTCCTTTTAGAAGTGGTATTCTTTTAGATAATTGGGATTTAAGTACAAAACGTGCTACATCTATTGTTAGAGTATTACAAGATGATTTTGCTGTAGACCCAAGAAGAATGACTGCTGCTGGTAGAAGTTTTTATGTGCCTTTAGTTGGTAATGATACTGCTGCTGAGAGAGCTAAAAATAGAAGAACAAGAATTGTAGTCCTTCCAAAAATTGACCAATTCTATAATATGATAGAAGAAGGTATGAAAGACCCTGCTATTGGTGGGAACTAAAGCATAGCAATATATAAATTCAAAAAGCAGCCAATTGGCTGCTTTTTTTATAATATATCTAAATCTCCTTTGCCTTCACGCACAACTTCTGGGGGGCTTACGGATAAATCTATCACAGTAGAGGCTACATTATCACCGTAACCACCATCAACAACAACATCAACCAAATTTTGCCACTTTTCAAAAATTAGCTCAGGGTCAGTTGTGTATTCTAGTACATCATCATCATCTCTAATAGATGTAGAAACAATAGGATTTCCTAATTCAGAAACTAAAGCGTGGGCTATACTATTGTCTGGCACTCGAATACCCACTGTATTTCGTTTTTTAAAGTCTTTCGGTAAATTGTTATTACCAGGCAAAATAAATGTGTAGGGACCTGGTAAAGCTCTTTTAAGGATTTTAAACGTTGCGGTATCTATTTGCTTAACATAATCTGAAAGGTTACTTAAATCCGCACAAATAAAAGACCATTTTGCCTTAGCAAGTTTAATGCCTTTTATTCTGGCAATTTTTTCTAAAGCTCTAGTTTTAGTAATATCACAGCCTAAACCATAGACCGTATCAGTAGGGTAAATAACCAAACCACCATCGCGAAGTACTTTAATGACTTTTGCAATTTCCTTTGGATTAGGGTTTTGGTTATATATTTTTATAAACTCGGCCACTATATACGGATTAGTATTTTAAAGGTAGTGAACTGCTTATCAATTGAGTTTACTTAAATACAATAGTACTACACTGCTTAAATCCTATTATGTTATTTTAGTAATGAGGGTCAAACATATATTCGGAAATTGATTTCCTTAAATCTTCAGGTTTATCCATTTGAGCCAAGTCTAACTCATAGGCTTTTTCGGCTACTGCCACAGCAATTTCTAATGATAACCTTCTAATTTCTGATAATTTAGGATAAAGAGAACCACTATTAATATCTTTCTCTTCAACCAATTTGGCGAGGGTTTGCGCAGCAACTAAAAACAACTCGTCAGGAATAATACGTGCGTTACAACATATAGCCCCTAAACCTATTCCAGGGAAAACATAAGCGTTATTTCCTTGACCGGGGTGATATTCTGTACCATTAAGGCTAACCATATCAAAAGGGCTTCCACTTGCAAAAACAGCTTTACCATTACTCCAAGTATATGCCTGTTCTGCGGTACATTCTGCTTTTGAAGTTGGATTTGACAAGGCAAAAATAACTGGTCGTTCATTTATGGCAGCCATTTGCTCAATAACTTCTTTTGTAAATGTGCCTGGAGCTCCAGTAGCTCCTATTAGTATATTAGGTTTTATTGATTTAATAGACTCCATAAAATTTAACTGCTCGTGCTCATGGGCATAAGGCAGGTTGTGTTCCATTAAATCATCTCTACCAGAAACTACTAATCCATTAATATCAACAAACCAAAGATGTTTAGCTGCTTCTTCCCTACTAAGACCAGCATCCATAAAGGCAGATACCATTAAATCTGCAATACCCGTTGCAGCCGATCCTGCACCTAAAAACATGATTTTTAAATCGGAAAAATCGGTATTGGTTATTCTAGTAGAAGCATATACTCCTGCCAACGCAACCGCTGCAGTACCTTGTATATCATCATTAAAACAAAGCACACGATCTTTATACTTATTTAGTAAAGTATATGCATTAGGCGTTAAAAAATCTTCGAATTGTATTAATGCATTGGGGTATTTTTCTTGTACCGTGCTAACAAATTCTTCTACTAAGTCAAAATAGGCATCACCTTGCAATCGTTTTTTAGGATAGCCCAAGTAGAGTATATCATTTAATATTTCTTCATTATTAGTACCCACATCTAACATCACAGGTAAACACTGATGTGGTTTTATTCCTGCACAGGCAGTATATAATGCTAGCTTGCCAATTGGAATTCCCATACCATTTGCCCCTAAATCTCCAAGACCAAGAATACGCTGTCCATCTGTAACAACAATTACGCGAATATCTTTTTCTGGCCAATTATCTAAAATTTTACCTATTTCTCCTTTATCATCAGGAGTAATATAAAAGCCTTTAGACCTTTTAAAAATATGAGAAAACTCCTTGCAGGCTTGGCCTACTGTTGGAGTATAAATTAAAGGCATTATTTCTTCTATATGATCAATTACCAAACTATAAAATAGTTTTTCATTACGATCTTGAAGTGCAGAAAGTAGAATGTACCGTTCTATATCGTAGGCTTTTCGATTTAAACCTTCCATAACACGCGTAATCTGATTGTCTTGGGTAGCAACTGAATACGGCAACAAGCCTCTTAAACATAATTCTTCTCTTTCTTCTCTAGTAAAGGCAACTGACTTGTTTAATGTGCCATCATGCAGCACGTTAAAATTTCTCTTTTTTGTATTCATAATTACTATTTGCTATCCATTGCGCTAAGCACAATGCAGAATATTCTTTTCTGTCTGACTTCCAGACTACACACAAAGTTAAAGCTAATTACGCTATTTATTTCTTTTTTTTTGTGAAGCTAAACTTAAAAGATTTTGTGATCTTACCGATCGCGACATAAGCATATCAACTATCAACTTGTATTTACCTTACAATAGTCCTAAATGTTAGGTTAATTCTGGGCTTAGTTACTTTGGTAGTTGAAGGTAAGCTATGAAGCCAGTGCGATTGCGTTTCATCTTTCATCACCAGTAGCGACCCAGATTCTAATATCAAGGAAATAACTTCCTTAGTAGCTATATGTTTAAATGCAAATTTTCTAGTTGCCCCAATACTTACAGAAGCAATAGCAGCATGTTTTTTAAAACAGGGCTCATTGTCATTATGCCAAGATAAACTTTCAGAGCCATCGTGGTATAAGTTTAATAAACAGGCATTGTACTTTTCTCCTGTAATTTCTTCTATTTTTTTCTTGACTGTATTGAGCTCATCCGTAAATGGTAAAGCGTCTTTTATGACATTGGGGTAGCTATATCCCTCCAAATTATCACCATACCAAGCTACTTTACGTTTAGTTACAATATGCTTTCCGTACATAACCACCTCGTCATTTCTCCAAGCTATAGATTTCATTAGGGTATCGAACAAGCTGTTTGCTTCTTCTCTAGAAAAAATAAATCCGTGGTATAGTGCATTGCCGTCTTTTGGGAGTAAATTATATGTTTCATCGGTTTGATTAAACAAATCCATGCGTATCAGCTTTTTCTATATTAAATCAGAAATGGAATCTACAGCTACAAAACGCTCTACGGTAAAGCCTTCTGCATATTGTACCCCAATAATTCTCCCTAGATCATAGGAGCGGTATTTTAAGCTTTCTAAAAATTGTTTCCCAGAAATTACTATAGCTGGCTCACTATCAGGACTAGCTTCGTTATAAAACTGCGTTTTATAGGCTAGACAGCTTTCTATCTTAGTATCCATAAAACCTGTTACGTCAACTACTACATCGGGTTCTGCTATGTTCCATTGTATGGTGTGGAGTATTAATTTAGGTCGCCATGCTTCTTGTGGTTTACCATCTAGAGCTGTTTCTATTTTACGCAAACCAGATAAAAAACATGCGTCACTTACTAGTTTACTTCCTTTACCATGATCAGGGTGACGATCCGTTACGGCATTAGTAATTACAATTTCGGGTTTAAATTTTCTAATTTTTTTAATTACTTCTAATTGATGTTCCTCGTTATTTTTAAAAAATCCATCTCTAAATCGTAGATTCTCTCGCACGGCAAGTTTTAAAATTTTTGTAGCATTTGCTGCTTCTTC
>CAZLUS010000012.1:15307-26983 GCA_964562775.1 uncultured Flavobacteriaceae bacterium
CTATATCTAATTCCCCACTATCCACTTTTTGAGCAATATTTTTTATGTAGTCTACTTTCTTAAAACTAACTCCTATGCTTTGTAAATCTGCATCTGATAAGGCTAATATGGTTTTGGGACTTATAGCTGTTACTTTATTCTTTAGTCTATTCCAAATAGTTGTATGCGCTTTGGTAGATATTTGCTGCCCTATAATGGAATTCACTAATGCTGCAAATAAGTCTGGAATAATTATTCTTTTTGGAATAGCTATTTTATCAATAACGGCAGCTAATTTGGCATCTTTAGATTTAATATATTCTAATTCTTTTGTGCCATATTCAAAGTATTGATTAGCCATTCTCCTTTTTTCTTGTTTTGTTACTACTACTTCGCTTATAAATCATAGAGAAACATATTAGTAGTTGCTGTAGACCCTTTCTATCTATTAGATATATATTTTGATTCGCTACTAATAGTTTGGTTCTATTTTAATATTATATTTTGTTAAAAGTCCAACTACAGTTTCTAAAGTAAACTTAGCGCCTTTAATCCGGTTGTTTTCTGGGTCTATTGTAAAGTTATAAGAATTTCTGAAATCGGCATTTTGCAAGTTCGTAGTATTGAATACGGCATTTTTTAAATCGCAATTGTCAAAAACCGAAAAGCTTAAATCACATGCTGTAAAATCAACAGCTTCAAGTTTCGATTTTTTAAACCTTGTTTTTGAAAGTTTTCGTTTGTAAAAAGAAGAATGATTTAATTGGCAGTGGTCAACTTGTATTGAAAACCCAAAATCATTGCTTTTATCAAAATGTAGCCCTAGCAATTTGCAATCTTTGAAAAATATATTTTGAAATCCTGTCTGAAAAATAGTAGCACCACTCAAATTACAGTCGTAAAATTCGCAGTCTGTAAATAGAATATTAGATAAGTCCGTATTTGAGAAATTACAGTTTAAAAAAGTACATAATTCATATTCTCCTTTTTCAAGACCGTTTTTAGAAAAGTCTTTTCTTTCAAATGTTTTCTCTGCTATAAATTCTTCTTCCATATTTATTATAGCTATTGTTCTAAGCTTGCTTTTTCCACAATCTTGGTCAATTCATTTACTTTTTGCGTACCAATAACAAACTCCTTTTCAGTTTTTAATTTAATTGCGAGACCTTTATTTCCACCTTACAACACCTCTAACTTTGCAAAGCGCAGTAAAAGCTTTTTAATATCGCCCCTATCAAAGAGTATTTCGGCTTTTTTATCATTACCAACCCCTTCTATCTTTAAAACTTTACCCTTACCAAAACGTGTATGGTTTACCAAAGCTCCTTCAACAAGATTAGCATCAATAACATTGGTGTTTTTGGCAGGTTGTGCTATTTCTGGCTTTAACTTTCTAAGCTTTCGTAATTGGTTTTGATTAGGACCTTTTACACTTGGTGGTGTTCCATTTGTAGGTTTTACTTGGCGTAGTGTGCTTTTATCTACTTCGCCAAAAATATCACCACTTATGGGCGACTTGTAACGGTAGCCATCATTTACAGGGGTTAAATTCTCAACAAATTGTTCTTCTATTTCTTCTAAAAAACGACTTGGTTCTGCGTCTATTAATTTACCCCAACGGTACCGGTTTTGTGTATAGGTTAAATAAGCTTGCTTTTCGGCACGGGTAAGGGCTACATAAAATAGCCTTCGCTCCTCCTCTAGTTCACTACGGGTATTCATACTCATAGCAGAAGGAAACAAGTCTTCCTCCATACCTACCACATAAACGTAAGGAAACTCAAGTCCTTTTGCTAGGTGTATGGTCATTAATGCCACACGGTCATCATCGCCAGTATCTTTATCTAAGTCGGAAGCCAATGCAACATCTTCTAAAAATTCGGTTAAGCTGCCTGTAGCGTCTGCTAATTCTTTTTGCCCTTCTACAAAATCTTGAATACCGTTAAGGAGTTCTTCTATATTTTCCATTTTACCTATCCCCTCTGGTGTGCCGTCTTTTTTAAACTCTAGCAGTAAGCCTGTCTTTTTAGCAACATGTTCGGCAAGGGTAAAAGCATCAGAGCCTTCATTCATAATTTGAAAGCTCTTAATCATGGTTATAAAATCTTCGAGTTTTCGAATAGTACCGCCATTAATTTTTAATTGCAGTTTGGGCAAATGCTCTATAACCTCAAAAATACTGCGCCCATAATGGTTGGCAGCAACAACAAGCTTATCTACCGTAGTATTCCCTATACCACGGGCAGGAAAATTAATAATGCGCTTTAAGGCTTCTTCATCTTTAGGGTTTATCACCAAACGCAAATAGGCCAATACATCTTTAATCTCTTTACGTTGGTAAAAGGATAAGCCACCATAAATACGATACGGAATATCTTTTTTACGCAAGGCATCTTCAATGGCTCTAGACTGCGAGTTGGTACGATACAAAACTGCAAACTCCCCATTTTTCATTTGGTGTTGCATGCGGTTTTCAAAAATGGAAGAGGCTACATAACGCCCTTCTTCGGCATCGGTAATACTGCGGTGTATTTTAATTTTATTGCCTTCGTCATTAGAAGTCCATACTACTTTCTCTAATTGATTTTTGTTTTTAGAAATAATGGAATTAGCAGCATTTACAATATTCTTTGTAGACCTATAGTTTTGCTCCAAACGATACATGCCTACATTGTCATAATCTTTCTGAAAATTTAAAATATTATTAATATTTGCCCCCCTAAAAGAATAGATACTTTGGGCATCATCCCCAACCACACATATATTCTGATACCGGTCAGAAAGGGCTTTTACAATAAGATATTGCGAATGATTGGTATCTTGATACTCATCTACCAAAATATAGCGAAAACGGTCTTGGTATTTCATTAAAACCTCAGGAAAACGCGTCAATAATTCATTGGTACGCAGTAAAAGGTCATCAAAATCCATCGCCCCTGCTTTAAAACAGCGGTCTACATAATTTTGATAAATCTCTCCTAGTCGTGGTCTTTTAGCCATAGCATCGGCTTCAACCAGTTCAGGGTTTTGTAAATAGGCTTTTACAGTAATAAGACTATTCTTATAAGAGGATATTCTATTTTGTATCTGCTTGTATTTATAAATATCCTTATCGAGACCCATCTCTTTTATAATGGAAGCAATTAGGCGTTGTGAATCTTGAGTGTCGTATATGGTAAAATTACTAGGATAGCCTAATTTATCGCCATCAAACCGGAGTAGTTTTGCAAACACAGAATGAAAAGTACCCATCCATAGGTTTTTAGCTTCTGAGTTTCCTACAATATCAGCAATACGTTTTTTCATCTCGCGTGCTGCCTTATTGGTAAAAGTTAAGGCCAAAATATTAAACGCATCTACTCCTTGCGCCATTAAATGTGCAATGCGATAGGTTAATACCCGTGTTTTACCAGAGCCTGCACCCGCAATAACCATAAGTGGTCCTTCTTTATGAACCACAGGGCCACGCTGAGCCTCATTCAATCCTTTTAAATATGTAATTTCTTCTTCCACAAGCTAAATCTCAAAAAGTGAAATTAGCCAATCTACTTGGTTTGTTGAAACGAAGCTTTAAATACTTTTAAACAGCAATGGTTATTTTGCCTACTTTTAAATATATTTAACCTTATGAATACTAATAGTTACTTTATTTGCCTGCTAATGCTCAGCACTTTTAGTGTTTTTGCGCAAGAAAAAAAGGCAGGTCCTGTAATTGCCGATTACGGAAAAGTATGGCAGGTTAAAAACCAAGATTATAAAATTAAAGAGGGCCACGAATTAAAAGTGGTATTTGATATTACCGATAGCCCCGAAGACCCATCAGCATTAAATAAAAGTATAGAAACTGCGGCACGTTTTTTAAACATGCATGGGCAAAACGGAGTTTTAAAAGAGCAGATGAAAGTTGCATTAGTGGTGCATAGTAAAGCTTCTAAAGATATTATTACTAATGAAGCCTATGCCAAAAGATATGATACCAAAAACCCCAATGCTGAAATGGTACAGCAACTTATGGATGCTGGGGCAGAATTTATTTTTTGCGGACAGTCTTCTTTATCAAGAGACCTTCCTATTTCTGAAACAATTCCAGGTGTGCAGCTTTCGCTTTCGGCAATGACGGCATTAATACAATTACAAGACGATGGCTATAGCCTAATTAAATTTTAAAACAAATACTCATGAATAAATTAGTAACAGTAAGCTTGTGTTTTATTACAGCAAATCTTTTTGCTCAAGGGCCTAACCTTGAAAAAGATTATGCAAAAATTGAAAATAAAGTGATTGAATGGCGACACGACATTCATCAAAATCCAGAATTAGGTAATCGCGAGTTTAAAACGGCAGCTAAAATTGCAACACATTTAAAATCGCTTGGGATAGAAGTACAAACGGGTGTGGCACATACTGGCGTTGTAGGACTTTTAAAAGGTGATAACCCTGGAAAAGTAGTAGCCCTACGTGCAGATATTGATGCACTGCCTGTTACGGAACGTAACGATTTGCCTTTTAAATCTAATGTAACTTCAGAGTTTTTAGGAGAACAAGTGGGTGTTATGCATGCCTGCGGACATGATACCCATACGGCTATTTTAATGGGTGTTGCCGAAGTGCTTTCTAAAAACAAAGACAAGATTAATGGTTCAGTAAAGTTTATTTTTCAACCCTCTGAAGAAGGTCCACCACCTGGTGAAGAAGGTGGGGCACTACTTATGGTTAAAGAAGGTGTTATGGAAAATCCTAAAGTAGATGCCATTTTTGGTTTGCATATCAACTCACAAACACCTGTAGGCACAATTCGTTACAAGTCAGGAGGTACCATGGCAGCGGCACAACGTTTTGTAATTAAAGTAAACGGAAAACAGAGTCATGGTTCGCAACCTTGGTCTGGCGTAGACCCTATTTTAATTAGTGCAAAAATTATTGATGGTTTACAGACAATTATAAGTAGAGAAACGGAATTAACTAATGAAGCAGCCGTAATAACAGTGGGTAAAATAACTAGTGGGGTGCGTTTTAATATTATTCCTGAAAGTGCCGAAATGATAGGTACCATAAGAACTCTTGATTATGATATGAAGAAGAAGTTAAACTCACGTATGGTAGAAATGGTAGAGACCATAGCTAAAGCATATGGCGGTACGGCTACTATTGAAATTACTGACTCTACAGACATTACATACAATGACCCTGCGTTAGTATCGCAAATGTTACCAACTATAGAACGTGTTGCTGGAAACAAAAATGTGGTTATACAAAAAGCAATTACTGGAGCAGAAGATTTCTCATATTTTCAAAAAGAAGCTCCTGGTTTTTTCTTTTTCTTAGGAGGGATGACACCTGGTAATACAGCATCTTTTCCGCATCATACGCCAGATTTCTTAATTGATGATGCTGGGATGCAATTAGGGGTAAAAACAATGACAGAATTAACTTTAGATTACTTAGCATCAAACAAGTAAGCTTTTTACAGTGGATAAAAATAATAAGGGACTCATATATACTATTGTAGGCATATTATGCACTTCATTAGGCCTATTTTTATTTGTAAATCAGCAAGCAGTTTGGGCTTTTCTAAGTAGTTTTGTTGTTGGTGTACTATTTGCATTATATGGGCTTATTAAAATTGTACGCGATTATAGAAACAATATATCAGATTAAATTTTAAATGAAATGGAACAGCTTATTACTTTTTTAGGAAATATCTCATGGTGGATGTGGATAATTATTGCTATAGCATTGGTTGCTATACGCGATATCTTTATTCAAAGATCACATACCATAAGTCATAATTTTCCTGTAGTAGGTCATTTACGCTATTGGTTTGAGAGTGTAGGACCAGAAGTACGACAATACTTTGTTGCTAATAATAGGGAAGAACTCCCTTTTAATCGTATTGAGCGAGGATGGATATATGCTTCTGCTAAGAGTGAAAACAATTACGAAGGTTTTGGAACAGATAAAGATGTATATGCGCACCAGCATATTTTTATCAAAAATGCGATGATAGGGTATCAACCTACAACGAGTCACCCCAATAAAGAAAAACCTTATTTTCTTCCTTGTGCAAAGATTATTGGCGGATATAATCAGCGTAGAAAACCATATAGACCAGCTTCTATAATTAATGTTTCGGCAATGAGCTTTGGTTCTTTATCTGCCGCTGCTGTTGAATCTATAAATAAAGGGGTATATAAGGCTGAAGCATATCATAACACGGGTGAAGGTGGTTTATCTCCCTACCATAAGAAAGGCGGCGATGTTGTATTTCATTTTGGAACAGGGTATTTTGGTGTACGTTCTAAAGATGGCAATTTATCTTTAGATAAAATGAAAACACTTGTTGAAGAAAATCCATGTATAAAAGCAATAGAAATAAAGCTTTCCCAAGGAGCAAAACCTGGTAAAGGTGGCGTATTGCCTGGTGCAAAAATCACTAAAGAAATTGCAGAAATACGTGGCGTAGAGATAGGACAAGATGTTTTGTCACCATCTACACACAAAGCTTTTTCTAATATTACGGAACTTCATGAGCTTATTGAAAGTATTGCTGAAACAACGGGGTTACCTGTGGGTATTAAAGGAGCTATAGGAAAATTAGATCAATGGATAGAATTAGCTGACTTAATGAAAAAAACTGGCAAAGGACCGGATTTTATTACTGTGGATGGTGGTGAAGGTGGTACAGGTGCTGCTCCGCCAAGTTTTGCAGATCATGTATCCCTACCGTGGGTCTATGGCTTCTCTAGCCTGTATAAAATATTTCAAGAAAGAGGTTTAACAGAACGTATTGTCTTTATAGGCAGTGGGAAATTAGGTTTTCCTGCTAAATCAGCTATGGCATTTGCTATGGGGGTTGACGCTATTAATGTAGCAAGAGAAGCGCTTATGAGTATTGGTTGCATTCAAGCGCAAACATGCCATACAAACAAGTGTCCTGCCGGTATAGCTACACAAAGTAAATGGTTGCAAAACGGTATTGATGTTACCCTAAAGTCTGAGCGACTAGCGCAATACTTTAGAACTTTTAGAAAAGAGTTTTTAGAAGTAACTCACGCTGCTGGCTATGAACATCCTTCACAGTTTAATATGGATGATATTCAAGTAAATATCGATGGTAGCAGCCTTAATAGCACATTAAAAAATATATATCACTATGATAAAACACCTGTAGATTTTAATGGAATGCAAGATTTGTATAATTGTGTTTATTTAGGTGGGCAAAAAAATTCTTAATTGTCATTTAACAGACGAAAGTTTTAAATGAAAGATGTATGAAAAAAATACTGATTATAATTCTATTTTTAGTAGCTACAAATACCATTCTAGCGCAAAAAAAGAGTGAATTAATAGCTAAAATAAGTGAGTTAGAACAGGTTATTTCTGCATTAAACGACTCTGTATCAGTAGCTAAACGTCAAATAAACGTTAGTGAATCTAATGCTAAAATAGCAACGCAAGAGGCAGAAGAACTTAGAAGTGCTAACACTACGCTCCTTAAAAATTTAACTAGTTTTTCTAAAATTTCTAAACAAAATACGGAGACGGTAAACAGTGCTTTATCAAGCCTAAACGAAAAAGAACAACAATTGCGTTTAATCTCTGAAACTTTTGCCAAAAATGATTCTACAGCTATAGGAATACTTACACAGAGTAAACAATTGCTTGGTCCAAGTGCTAAAGTAGGAGCATCAAACGGGAGTATCATAATTTCTAACAGTTTGCTTTCTTTATTTGAGAGTGATTTAAGTGATATTCTTTCTGAAGAAGGAAAAGCTAACATTGCAAAAATTGCAGCACTCATAGCTAAAAACCCTGAAAGGCAAATTACAATTGAAGCCTTAAATATTACAGGTGATTTTGATGTGTCTTACAAACAAGCCGCCGCCGTAGCTAATGAATTATGGAAAGTTAACGGTATTCCTGCTCAACGCCTTAATATTGTAACTAAAGACGGTAATTTTAAAGAAGGTATAAGTATACGCATGGCTCCTGATTATGGTGCTTTTTACTCGCTTGCCAAAGAAAAAATGTAAACTAATTTTATATACTTTTTAATACTTTATATCGTTTAACATCAAAATACTAATATTTTTATACGATGTCTGGAGATCACGTTTTTCAACTTTTTGCTTTTACCCTACCCGCAATAGTAACAGGCTTTATAGCTTTTTACTTTTTTAGATTACATACGCGTAATGAAGATGGTAGAAGACGTTTTTTATTACATAAAGATTCTCAAAAAAATACCTTGCCCATTAGATTACAAGCGTATGAGCGTATGGCGCTTTTTTTAGAACGAATAGCTGTTAATAGCCTAGTGGTTAGAATTGCTCCAGTAAATGATAGTAAAATAGATTACGAAAACCTGCTCATAAAAAATGTTGAGGATGAATTTGACCATAACCTATCGCAACAAATTTATATGACAGATGAATGTTGGAATATTATAAAAGCTGCTAAAAACGCTACTATTAAAATTATTAGGTCTGCTGCAATGAGTAAATCTGACTCTGCAGATAAGCTTAGAGAAGATATTCTAACGCAAACTTTAGAAAAAGAATCTCCTTCTGCAACGGCACTAGCTTATGTAAAAAAAGAAATAGGAGATTTGTGGTCGTAACCAAAAATCATTACGCCTGTTCTTCGGGTTTTATTGGGCTACTTTCTTGATTTTTGTTCTTCGCATATAAATAACCTCGCTTCCACCAGCGTATCATTCTTTGTTTATTAAATATTAGCGAATTTGTAGTAAGTATCGTTGGCGTGTAGTATATATTAATAAGGGCATCCTTTTGGCTTGCTACCAATTTACCTACTCTAATATTTTGATTTTCAATTCTATCTAAAACAAAATTTAGCATGTTGGTAATAAGCTCAAAAGGGTTTTTAGATGGCATTCTATTAAAATAATTAACCTCTGTATGTAAAACCACCACATCAACTTCTGTAGCTCCTCTATTAATGGCTTCTTCTATGGGTACCGTACTACCTAAACCTCCATCTGCATATTCACATCCATTCTTTTTTACCAAACTCATAAATGGTGTGTAATTTGCCGAAATCCAAATCCAATCGCAAAACTGGTCATAAGTACAATCGTTTATCGACTTATATTCTACTTGATTTAAAGATAAATTAGATACTGTAACGACAACGTTTTTATTTGAAGCCTTTAACTCGTCAAACTCTGCAACAGTTATACTATTGCGAATAAGTTTTTTTAGATTATTACTTTCTCCAAAGGTTTTTTTCCCTTTTATAAGGTTCCTAAAAATATTCCAGTAGTTCATGCTAATGATATCAGCACCGTGCTTTTGCTTAACTACAAAAGGGCATCTATCAAAAATCGCTTTCTGGTTTACATTAGAATATATATCTTTAATTTTATCTAGTTTCCCTAAAGCAAGGTGCGATATTAGAAGACTTCCAGTAGAAGTCCCTACAAAAATATCATACTCGTTCTTTGCCTCTTCAATAAGAAATTGAGCCACACCCCCAGCAAATGCGCCTTTGCTACCACCTCCAGAAATCACTAATGCTTTCATTGTGTTATCAATTTATTAAGTGTATGCTTCTCTTTATCATTTAAAGAATTGGAATTATTAAAAATCCGCTTTTTAATGTCTTCATTTTTAACCAATCTTTCAAGTAAATTTCTTGAAGTTTTTTTAAACTGCCAAGTATGGTGCTGTGTTGCTTTTACTAAATTAACTAATGAAGCATCATTTAAAGCTTGTATTTCGTAAAGATATTGAAATGCAAGTTGCCGAGTTTCAAAATGATTAATTTCTGAAGTATAACCATTGAGCTCTTTATAGTATGAAGCTTTAGCTTCTGGCTTGTATTCTGGTGTTACCAAAGCTAGGGTAAGCCATAACAAACGAACATTTTTATTAGGCATGCCAACTACATTTTTTGTTTGTTCTAAATAAACTGCTCTGTTATTTGGGAATGTAGACCATAGTTTTAATAGTGCATTCTCAATAGTTATATAGCTTTTATCTTTTAAAAGTGTTTCAAAATTGTGTATTAAAGCTTTGTCCTCTAGTCGCCCTTCAGAAAAAGTAAATGAGGGATTTGACAGTCCTTGCCTCAACTTAATATCATTACTTAAAAAAGCTTTATTTAATAGTGTATTTGATAAAAATCGATGGTATTTATGTATAATATGCGCTTTAAGATTAGTAGATGTGGTCTTATCCCAATAAGCATCAAAATTTATGTCATCACTTTGGTTTTCAAAAAAATTGTCTTCTATTTCAAAGGCCAATCGCAAACTTGGAGATGCTTGCTGTAATTTTTCTTTTACTTCTTCCCAAGGAAAGATTTCTGATGTTATCCATTTAGCTCTAAAATCTTCTAAACTACTATTGGTATGCTTTTCTACTTCATTTAAAAAATCTGAAATCGTAACATTTTTAAATTGGTGTTTTTGCAAATAGGATTTTACAGCTTCTTTAAAAGCCTTGTCCCCTACACTATCCTCTAGCATTACTAATGCCCAAGCTCCTTTTTCGTAAAAAGTTAAACTTCCTGCCTTAGGGTTGTTTAAGGCTTCTCCGCCCTCATTATCAGATACATTCTTTAATGTTTTAGCTGTATTATACAATTTCCAGTAAAAATGCTCATCACCAAACAGGTGTTTTTCTGTCAAATATGCATAGTACGTTGCAAAACCTTCGTGCAACCAATGATGCTCACTACTCACTTCTGTTACTAAGTTACCAAACCATTGATGTGCCAGTTCATGCGCATTTACGTTTACATAATTTTTATCGACAAAAGCGATTGAATCAATAAGGTATTGATTAGAAAAAACGGTAGCACTTGTGTTCTCCATTCCGGCATATAAAAAATCTTGAACTGGTACTTGCTTATAGTTTTGCCAAGGATAAGGTACACCAATCTCATGCTCTAAAAAATCAAAGATTTCTTTGGTATAGCGATAGGTGGGCTCTACTTTTAAACTGTCTTTAGGCTCATAATATAATTCTATGGGTATACCAGAGGCAGATTTCAACTCTCTTTTATCAAAATCACCTATCACAAAAGCAGCAAGATAGCTACTCATTGGATTTTGCATATCAAAATGCCAATCAGTAAGACCATCTTCAGTGAATCTTTTGGTTAGTTTTCCATTAGCTATAACTTGGTATTCTTCATCTACAATAATTGTGAGGTCTAACTCAACCTTTTCTGACATATCATCAAAACTAGGCAACCAATGGTTAGTATATTTGCCCTGTCCTTGTGTCCATATTTGTTTAGAGTCTAGTGCAGCGTCTCCGTTAATAAAATAAACTGTTTGCTTTGGTTTAGCTACATATTTTAAAAACAATTTGTGTTCTCCTGGTTTTGTAGGTGCTTTAAAAGCTAGCTGCTTATCAGAATTTGAATATTTAATTTTTTTCCCATTTAAAGACACATATGAAAATGACATGTTAAAAGCATCCACATAAATAGAATCAACTTCAGTTTTAGTTTCAAATTTATAGGTAGCATTTCCCCATACCTCTTTAGCATCAAAAATAGGAGTGATTTCTGCTTCAATTTTAATAAAATCAACAGCAGCTATATTGTTTTGAGCTAACAAAAAGCTTGAGCATGTAAAAAAAATAAAACCTATTAAAAACCTCATAAGCGTAAAGTAGCAAAAGTCAATCCAAATTACATATTTTAGTTCTATGAATCCCAATT
>CAZLUS010000013.1:0-2424 GCA_964562775.1 uncultured Flavobacteriaceae bacterium
TACTAAATCTGTTATCATTACATTTTCTGCGCGTTCTTTTTCATCTTTTGCAAGCTGTTTTTTTAGTAATTCGTCTTCCTTGGTATTAGATGCACGTGGAGCCGTACCTTTTATGGGTTGCGATAATATGGAATTCCCATTCTTTTTAAGATAGCGTTCAGGGCTAGCAGATAGTAGATATTTTTTGTCAAATTTTAAAAAGGTTGCAAAAGGAGCCTGCGATATTTTATTTAACTTTAAATAGACAGAAATGGGTTCTATTTTTGTTTTTTCGGCATAGAACTCTTGGCAAAAATTGGCTTCATAAATATTACCTCTTTGTATGTGTTTTAAAAATGCTTTTGCCTTATTAAAATAAGCATCCTTACTAATCCGCATTTTAATTTTTACAGTAGATTTTTCAAGGGTAGTTTTCGTTTTTAGATTCCCAATTAAAATCGTATCAAAGTCCTTTTTTGCTTCTTTTTCAACGCTGTTTAGATATAAAAATTGAATTTCAGTTCCTTTTACAAGTATTATTTTTTTAGGCTGAAAAAAATAAAGTTCTGGAAAAGATAATCCATCGTAATTATTTGATTTTAAGTTTTCTAATTCATTTTTTAAGTCGTACGAAAAATATCCAAAAATCCAATCTTTAGTTTCGTTTTGAAATTTTTTTAATTTTTCAAAAGAATTTAAAGACGATGTAAGGGTACTATTAGAATCGACCGCTACTAAGGCATCAAAAGAACCAAAAGAATCTTTGTAAGAATTACTGTCTAGAAAACTAACCTCCTTAAAATTAGTAACCCAAATCAATAAATTATTTTTGAATTCGGTACTATCAGAAACTGAAAAATTATGCGTTGTTCGCAAATCCAAAACGCTTATAATGATGCAAGAAAATTAGTAACTGCTTGTTGGTGTGTTTTTGCTAATTCAGCATCTACAATTCCCTTTTCTGTATCAAAATTTGAAGAAAAACTAGGTAATGAAAAGCTTTCTACAATTTCGGCACCAAATCTAGGCAGTAAACTATTCATAGCTGCTAAAGAATACTTTGCTCCACCTCTACCAGGGGATGTCGCCATAAGAAGCACTTTAGTGCCTGCTAAAAAATTTCTATCTATTCTAGATAACCAATCCAAAACATTTTTAAAAAAAGCAGAAGGGTTGCTGTTATGCTCATTCACAGATAACAACATACCATCTGTGTTGCTTATAGCCTCTTTTAATTCGACTAAAGAATTAGAGAACCCGTGTTCTTTCTCGTAATCTTCACTGTAGATTGGAAAAGACATTTTAGCCATATCTATTAATTGAACGTTATGTTTTTGCAGTGCTAATGTGGTATATTTCACCAATTTATAGTTGATAGATGTGGAAGAATTACTCCCTGCTAATGCCATAATCTTAGCCATAACATAGAATTTATCTGGTATTCAGCTAAAATACATTAAAAAGCAGTGTTTTGGTCTAATTTTAGCTAATTTCGCGGTAGCGAACATCCAAAGTAACTGTTTTGCAAGTATATAGGTAGAAGTTTTATATAATGAGTGCAGATTCTAAAAGATTGTTTTTTATAGATGCCATGAGAGCTTGGGCTATCCTTATGATGTTACAAGGGCACTTTATAGACGGACTTTTAGATGCTGTTTTTAGAAACCCTGAAGGTATATTTTACTCGGTTTGGCTATATTTTAGAGGCATTACAGCGCCTGTATTTTTTACGGTTTCAGGTTTTATTTTTACCTATTTGCTCATTAAATCCAAAGATAGTGGTTGGCAAAACCCAAGAGTAAAAAAAGGACTTAAAAGAGGACTGCAACTAGTCTTAATAGGATACCTATTAAGGCTTAATGTACTTGGCTTATTCTTAGGAGAACTTTACAATGCCTTTTATTTAGTTGATGTATTGCACTGCATCGGTATTTCGCTTATTGCAATTGTAGGTGTTTATCTTTTGGCTACTAGAAGATATAATTTTGTTTTCCCTTCCATACTGCTACTTATTACACTGGGTTTATTTTTATTTGAACCGTATTACAAACAATGGTCTTTTTCTTTTTTACCTGATGTCTTAGCAAACTATTTTACGAAAGCAAATGGCTCTGTATTTACTATTATACCCTGGTTGGGCTATACTACTTTAGGTGGGTTTGTTTCTGTTTTATTCTTTAAATACAAAAAATTAAAAAACTTTTATACTATAACCATTAGCCTATCCTTAGCTTTAGGCCTCTCCCTAGTATTTGGTTCTTCTGCTAGTTTTATTTTTCTTTTTGAACAAACAGGAATTGAACTATTTCAACTTATAGAATATAACAACTACCTCTTTATACGTCTTGGAGATGTCTTTGTGGTATTCGCTCTTTTCATGATATTTAGGCGCTTTGCAACCAATAAAACAATACTAAGTATAGGTGCTAATACGCTATCTATATA
>CAZLUS010000013.1:2524-15413 GCA_964562775.1 uncultured Flavobacteriaceae bacterium
TACCGAATACGCTTATTTCTTATTCGGTTTTTAAAATTGGCAAAAAACTAGTTTAGCCTTCTTTCTTAATTTTTAGTTAAACACGTAATCATATTCTTTTTTGCTCGACAGAATAAAAAAAAGGAACTATGCTCAAGAAATTTAAAATCGCCAGCACGCTATGTTTTATAGTAAGTTTTTTACTTCTTATGACCTATTTTTTGGTCTCTGCAAAAACTATAGAAGACGATTTTAAAGAGACAGAACCTATTGAGTATTTTCTAAGTCTTATAAATTCTAATTCCACAGAGACTATTGAAAAAAACATAGATTTAATAGCTGATAATTGGGAGGAATCCTTTGAAATAATGCTAATTGAAACTATATATTTTTCTCAAAATAACAGACATTCTAACAAGCTATTAAAATTATTAGAGAAAAAAACAAGACAAAATTTTGGATTCGATTTTGATAAATGGTTTCAATGGATTTGGAATAAAGACAAAGCCTATCCTTCTTATTATTTTAATTTTAAAGCTGAACTTCATAAAAAAATAGACCCAAAGTTTGAAACCTATTTCAAAAATAGAAGTGCTGAAGCGACTATCCGTTTAGACGAAGTACGCTGGGGAGGCGTGTTACAAGATGGTATACCGCCTTTAAGAAACCCAAATATGACTAATGCAAATGAAGCAAAGTATCTAAATGATAAAGCCACTGTATTTGGAATAGAAATTAATGGAGACGCTAGGGCTTACCCTAAGCAAATATTAGCATGGCATGAAATGTTTGTAGATACCGTTGGAGATGAAAAAGTAGCAGGTGTTTATTGTACCCTATGCGGCACTGTAATTCTCTATAAAACGAAACATAACAATTTTAATCATCAACTTGGTACAAGTGGTTTTTTATATCGTTCTAATAAATTAATGTATGATAAAGCCACCCAATCTATGTGGAGCACCTTAGAAGGAGAGCCTGTGATAGGTCCGCTAGTTGGTAAAGGAATAAAGTTAGATTATTTAAGTGTAGTAACTACCACTTGGGGCGAATGGAAAAAAAGACACCCAAACACAAAAGTTTTATCATTAAACACAGGACATCGCCGTGACTATAGAGATGGTGTTGCTTATAAAGATTATTTTGCTACAGACGAATTAATGTTTACAGTGCCTAAAGTAGATAAGAGTCTTAAAAATAAAGATGAAATCTTGGCGATACGCCTTCCTGAAGTGCCTAGTGAAAATATAGCTATAAGCAGCAAATTTTTAAAAAGAAAGCCACTATACGCAAGTAATATAGGCACTGTAAAATTTACAGTTTTTACCGATAAATCAGGTGCTCATAGAGTTTTTAAAACTAAGGATATTGTTTTTAAATCTTACGATGGAGTATATAATGCTGTAGATGAAAATGGTAATCAATGGACCGTTAAAGAGAATATTTTGACAAATACTGATGGAAAAAAATTAGAAAGACTACAAACGCATAATGCGTTTTGGTTTGGCTATAAAGCTGCTTTTCCAGATGTTACACTAGTCAAATAATGCTACTATTCAAATAGTTTTTTAATATTCCTGTTGTAAAATTGATGTTTACATCTTCACATTCTATAACATTAGATGCCCTGTTTTGCTTTACTTATAATTTACAGCTTACAAACACCAAGTAATTTTTTATCTTTAATGAAATGTGAAATACTTTTTTAAAAAGTATTAGCCTTATTTTTAAGGAAAATTTCTAAAGAAGATAATTTAAAATGATACGTAAAGTTGTAGATAACGTTGAAACTGCTGTTTCTGGTATTAAAAATGGTATGACGCTTATGCTCGGTGGTTTTGGGCTATGCGGAATTCCCGAAAATGCAATTGCCCAATTGGTAAAACTAGAAGTAAGTAATATCACTTGTATTTCTAATAACGCAGGTGTAGATGATTTTGGTTTAGGACTACTACTTCAAAAAAAGCAAATCAAAAAAATGATATCATCCTATGTTGGTGAAAACGATGAGTTCGAAAGACAGATGTTATCTGGTGAGCTAGAAGTAGAACTAACCCCACAAGGTACACTAGCAGAAAAATGTAGGGCCGCACAAGCTGGGTTTCCTGCCTTTTATACTCCGGCAGGATATGGTACTGAAGTTGCCGAAGGAAAAGAAACTAGAGATTTTAACGGAAAAATGCACGTACTTGAAAATGCCTATGATGCCGATTTTTCTTTTGTAAAAGCGTGGAAAGGAGATGAGGCTGGAAACCTTATTTTTAAGGGCACTGCACGTAATTTTAACCCTTGCATGTGTGGAGCAGCAACTATAACGGTTGCCGAAGTAGAAGAATTAGTACCTGCCGGTACATTAGACCCAAATCAAATACACGTACCAGGCATATTTGTACAGCGAATTTTTCAAGGTAAGAATTACGAAAAGAGAATAGAACAACGAACTACAAGAACACGATAATATGTTGGATAAAACCGGAATAGCAAAACGCATTGCCCAAGAAGTGCAAAATGGATATTACGTAAACCTAGGTATTGGTATCCCTACACTAGTTGCCAATTTTGTACGCGATGATATTGAAGTAGAATTTCAAAGTGAAAATGGTGTTTTGGGTATGGGACCTTTCCCTTTTGAAGGAGAAGAAGATGCTGATATTATAAACGCAGGCAAGCAAACCATTACTACCCTACCTGGCGCTTCTTTCTTTGATTCTGCTACAAGCTTTTCTATGATAAGAGGTAAGCACGTAGACCTTACCATATTAGGCGCTATGGAAGTGGCTCAAAATGGAGATATTGCCAATTGGAAGATACCTGGTAAAATGGTAAAAGGCATGGGCGGTGCCATGGATTTAGTAGCATCAGCAGAAAATATTATTGTAGCCATGATGCATACCAACAAAACAGGTAAATCTAAACTCTTAAAAAAATGCTCTTTACCCCTTACAGGTGTGGGTTGTGTTAAAAAAATAGTAACCAATTTAGCCGTGTTAGAAGTTGTAGATAGCGGATTTAAACTATTAGAATTAGCTCCAGATATAAGTGTAGAAGATGTTAAGAATGCTACTGAAGGTAATCTAGTGGTTTGCGAGCATTTAAAAGAAATATCAATTTAAAAAATAGCATATGCCTATTTATCATAAACTCGGAAAAATGCCTCAAAAAAGGCACACTCAGTTTACAAAACCTGATGGCAAATTATACTATGAACAACTCTTTGGCACTATAGGCTTTGATGGTATGTCGTCTTTATTATACCACGTCCACAGGCCAACACAAGTAAAAGAAATTCTAAGTTCGGTAGACCTATCGCCAAAAATAGCAGTAGCAAAAAACATCGCTTCTAGAAAATTGATTGGTTTTGATGTTGCTCCCAAAGACGATTTTTTAGAATCTCGAGAAACACTACTTGTAAATAGTGATGTGCATATTGGCTTAGCAGCCCCCAAAAACTCAATGAAAGCGTATTTTTATAAAAATACAGATGCTGATGAAATGCTGTTTATTCATAAGGGAACGGGCACTTTAAAAACCTTTCTGGGTAACATTCCGTTTGAATATGGGGATTATTTGATTATCCCACGAGGGATGATTTATCAAATAGAATTTGATACTGATGACAATCGTATTCTATTTTCAGAATCTTTTCATCCTATATACACGCCAAAAAGATATCGCAATTGGTTTGGACAACTCTTAGAACACTCCCCTTTCTGCGAACGTGATTATAAATTACCACAAGACCTAAAAACACATGATGAAAAGGGCGAATTTATATTAAAAGTGAAAAAGCAAGGTGTACTACATACTATGGTATATGCCTCACACCCTTTTGATGTTGTAGGTTGGGATGGTTATAATTACCCTTATGGGTTTTCCATACATAACTTTGAACCTATTACGGGGAGAGTGCATCAACCACCACCAGTACATCAAACCTTTGAAACAAGTGCTTTTGTAATATGTTCTTTTTGTCCTAGGCTATATGACTATCATCCTAAATCCATACCAGCACCCTATAATCATTCTAATATAGATTCTGATGAAGTTTTATATTATGTAGATGGTGATTTTATGAGTAGAACAAACATCGCACCTGGGCATATTTCATTACACCCTGCTGGCATACCTCATGGTCCGCATCCAGGTACTTATGAAGCTAGTATTGGTCAAAAAGAAACGGCAGAACTTGCTGTTATGATAGACACTTTTAAACCTTTACAGGTTACTGAAAACGCACTTAAAATTGATGATGGTAAGTATTACAAATCTTGGCTAGAATAAAACTTAAATTCCATTACTAAAAAATGATAATTAACGTTCCTGAAAATTCAGATTTTTCAATTCATAATATTCCTTTCGGAATTTTTTCTACAGCAAACAGAAGTCCCAGGGCAGGTATTGCTATTGGTGAGCATATTCTTGATTTGGTAGAAGTTGCCAAACTTAATGTCTTCAATTTTGACACATCGGTCTTAAAAAAAGATACTTTAAATGACTTTATTGCATTAGGTAAAAAGATTACTTCTAAAGTACGTACAGACATTCAAGAACTGCTACAGGACAATACATCTGTCCTTAAAGACAAACCCGAAGTTTTTGTAAAACAAGCGGATGCGCAAATGCATTTACCCATTAAAATTGGTGATTATACCGACTTTTATTCAAGTATAGAACACGCTACTAATGTTGGAACTATGTTTCGTGACCCTGCAAATGCTTTACTACCTAACTGGAAACATATTCCGGTTGGCTATCACGGTAGAGCTTCTTCTATTGTTGTTAGTGGTAAAAATATTCACAGACCAAAAGGGCAAACGATACCTAAAGATGCTGACACTCCTATTTATGGACCCTCACAGCGTGTAGATTTTGAATTGGAAATGGGTTTCATTACAGGCAAAAACACCGCTTTAGGTGATAGTATCACTACCGATAATGCAGAAGATTATATTTTTGGCATGGTGCTTTTTAACGATTGGTCTGCACGCGACATACAAAAGTGGGAATATGTTCCACTAGGTCCGTTTTTAGCAAAAAACTTTGCCTCACATATCTCTCCGTGGATTGTTACCCTAGAAGCCTTGGAACCTTTTAGATATAAAGGCCCTGAACAAAACCCTAGCGTACTCCCCTATTTAGAACAAAAAGGAGCAAAAAACTACGATATTAACTTGCAAGTATCTATTAGCCCAGAAGGAAGCGAAGAAAAAGTAGTATGCAATTCTAACTTTAAATATATGTATTGGAGTATGGTGCAACAACTAGCTCATCATACGGTTAATGGCTGTAATATTAATGTGGGCGATTTATATGGTTCTGGCACCATATCGGGTACATCTGAAGATTCTTATGGTTCCATGTTAGAATTAGCTTGGATGGGTACAAAACCGCTTAAAATGAAAGACGGCACAGAACGTAAATTTATTAATGATGGTGATACGGTAACCATGCGAGGACATGCTTTAAAAGATGGAAAACGTGTAGGTTTTGGCAAAGTAAGTGCCAAACTATTACCTGCAAAATAAGCTAGTATGATAAAAACCTTAGACCCTAACAAAATACCACAGGCAGAGCTACACGGCTACTTACTTTCTGCTGTTGCTCCAAGGCCTATCTGTTTTGCTAGCACTATTGATAAAGATGGTAATGTAAATCTAAGTCCTTTTAGCTTTTTTAATGTCTTTAGTTCTAATCCGCCATTAATGATTTTCTCTCCTGCACGTCGTGGTAGAGATAATACTACAAAGCACACCTACGAAAATGTAAAAGAGGTACCAGAGGTGGTTATTAATATTGTCAACTACCCAATGGTAGAACAAATGTCTTTATCGAGTACAGAATATGACAAGGGTGTAAACGAGTTTGTAAAAGCAGGCTTTACGGAAGTTGCTAGCGAAAAAGTAAAACCTCCAAGAGTTGGTGAAGCACCTGTTTCTTTTGAATGCTCGGTGCAAGAAGTCATTGAATTGGCAAATGCCCCTGGTGCTGGTAATTTAGTTTTGGCCAAAGTGGAGCTTATTCATATTAATGATGCCTATTTAGATGCTAATAATGCATTAGATACTCGCAAATTAGATTTAGTGGCGCGTATGGGTGGCAGTTGGTACTGCCATGCAAATGGCGATGCACTTTTTGAGATTCCAAAGCCGCTTAAAACAAAAGGTATAGGTGTTGATAGTTTGCCTGAATATGTTAGAAATAGTACTGTTTTAACAGGTAATGATTTAGGGCGTTTGGGGAATTTAGAAATTCTGCCCGATGCTGCTAGTATTGAAAGCTTAAAACAAAATCAGGCAATAAAAACCTTAATGGATACTCATAAAAACAATACTAGTGCGTTAAAAATAGCTTTAGAAACCCTAGCTAAAGAACACCTTAAAGAAGGAAATCCTCAAAAAGCATTAGCGGTGTTGATGTTATATGTTAGCAAGGTGTAACAATCTACCAAGAGTTGGAAAAAACCTTTCCTAACGAAAATTAAAATAGCTAACTCCGTATTATATATGCAACGCCCTATCCCCTGTTGCTGCTAGTGCAGCTTCTTTTACCGCTTCGGCATAGGTTGGGTGTGCGTGACTCATACGAGCAATATCTTCCGCAGAAGCTCTAAACTCCATTGCAGTAACCGCTTCAGTAATTAAATCGGCACAACGTGCACCAATCATATGTACACCTAAAACTTCGTCAGTAGTAGCATCAGCAAGTATTTTTACAAAACCGTCGATATCCATACTAGCTCTTGCGCGCCCTAAAGCTCGCATTGGGAATTGTCCAACCTTATAGCTAACACCAGCTTCTTTTAGTGCTTCTTCTGTTTTGCCAACTGAAGCAACTTCTGGCCATGTATACACCACTCCAGGTATTAAATTATAATCTATATGCGGTTTTTGTCCGGCTAAAATTTCAGCTACCAGCGTACCTTCTTCTTCAGCTTTATGTGCTAACATTGCGCCACGTACCACATCGCCAATAGCGTATATATTAGGCACATTGGTTTGTAAATGCTCATTTACTGCTATTCTACCACGCTCATCTATTGCTACACCAGCAGCCTTAGCATTTAAACCGTCTGTATAGGGACGACGCCCAACAGATACTAGGCAGTAATCTGCTTTGTATTCGACCTCTTGGCCTTTTTTATCATCAGCCTTAATAATCACTTCTTTACCCTTACGGGTAACAGATTTCACTTTATGCGATAGGTTAAATTTAACCTTCTGCTTTTTCATCGCTTTCATTAGCTCTTTAGAAAGTGCCGCATCCATACCAGGTATAATACGATCCATATACTCTACTACTGTAACCTCTGCCCCTAGCCTTTTATATACTTGACCAAGCTCTAAGCCAATAACACCACCACCAATTACAACCAAATGCTTTGGTATTTCTTTAAGGGATAATGCTTCTGTAGAAGTAATAATGCGTTCTTTATCTAACTTTATAAATGGCAGTGTAGAAGGTTTAGAACCTGTAGCAATAATTACATTTTTAGTTGCTATCGTTTCTGCCTTACCTTTTGTTTTTTTTATAGTGATATGCGTTGCGTCTTTAAAGCTACCGATACCATTAAAAACATCAATCTTATTTTTATCCATAAGAAACTCAATGCCCTTAGTAGTTTGGTCAACTACTGACTGCTTTCTGCCAATCATCTTTTCTAAATTCACCTTTATTTCACCAGGTATTTCAATACCATGGGTTTCAAAATGCTTTATAGCATCTTCATAATGGTGCGAAGAATCTAATAAGGCCTTAGAAGGAATACACCCAACATTTAAGCAGGTACCACCAAGGGTATCATATTTTTCAATTAAGGCAGTTTTCATTCCTAATTGCGAACAGCGTATTGCTGCTACATATCCTCCGGGTCCAGAACCAATCACGGTTACATCATATTGACTCATATCTTTATTTTAATAAGATGATTATATACACAAAAATACAAATGACTTTGCAATTAGTGTAATTTAAGTATAGCTAACATACAAATAAAACATAATTGTAGTATTACAAGAGTATTGCTGTTGATTTCTTAACAGGATTAATTACAAAAGAGCTTTGTGTGCTACCTATTTCTTGAATAGCTGTTAATTTATGTACCATAAACTCACGGTAAGCAGCCATATCAGAAACATATATGGTTAGCATATAATCGTAGTCACCACTAATATGATTGCATTCTGTAATTTCGTCTAGTTGCTGTACTTGTTTTTCAAAACGTACAATATTGTCTTTAGTGTGTTTAGAGAGCCTTACCTGGCATAGTGCTGTAAAATCCCGATTTAGCTTTTTCTTATCAACCAAAGCTACATAATTGGTAATAACTCCTTCACGTTCTAATTTACGGATACGCTCATAAACCGCAGTAACAGAAAGGTTTAGACTAAGTGCATATTGTTTTGTTGTCTTTTTGCTATCGCTTTGTAATAGGGCTAAAAGTTTTTTGTCTGTTTCGTCAAAATGCATAATGAAAGATATTCTATATTCAATTAAAACTTCAAGCTAATTTAGATAATAAATCTAATATAATATTAAACATATGATATATCATCTAAATTATAATATATATGTTGATTATTAATCGTTTAAAAATTAATTTTATTGTAATATAAAGCTTATGGACTATAAATCAGCAGATAGTATTCAAGATTTACAGTATTTTGGAGAATTTGGAGGTGTAAATCCTTCTATATCAGACTCATCAACCTATACTTTTCTTTCGGCAAAAACAATGTTCGATACTTTTGAAGGCAATACAGAAGGTTGCTATTTATACAGTAGACACTCATCCCCTTCTAATTTATATCTAGGGGAAGCCTTAGCAGCTATGGAAGGTACAGAGGCAGCTAATGTCTATGCCAGTGGTATGGGTGCTATAACAGCAGTAATTACGCAACTCTGCGATGCAAACGAACATATAGTAAGCAGTAGAACCATTTACGGTGGTACGTATGCGTTCATGAAGAATTTTATAAAGAAATTTAATATCTCAACTTCGTTTGTAAATATTACTAACCTTGACAGTGTTGCACAAAGCATCACTCCAAAAACAAAAATGATTTATTGTGAGGCAGTGAGTAATCCGCTACTTGAAGTGGCAGATATTAAGGCGCTTGCTAAACTTGCTAAAAAACATGGCATTCCACTAGTTGTAGATAACACTTTTTCTCCATTGAGCATTTCTGCCGCAAAACTTGGGGCAGATATTGTAATACATAGTTTGACAAAATTTATTAACGGCACAAGCGATTGTGTTGCTGGTGCTGTGTGTAGTACAAGTGATTTTTGCCTATCCTTAAAAGATGTCAATGATGGTGCTGGTATGTTATTTGGTAGCACGCTAGATAGTCTAAGAGCTGCTTCTATCTTAAAAAATATGAGAACGCTTCATATTCGTATGAAAAAGCATAGCGAAAATGCTTTATACCTAGCCCAAAAGTTTGAACATGACGGTTTGCGCGTAGTTTATCCCGGGCTTGTTTCTCATCCTGGGCATAAAAGTTTTACACAACAAATGAATCCAGAATATGGTTTTGGTGGTTTAATGACTATAGATGTTGGTAGCTTAGATAAGGCCAATGCCCTAATGGAATTGATGCAAAAAGAAAAATTAGGTTATCTAGCGGTAAGTCTTGGTTTTTACAAAACACTTTTTAGTGCTCCGGGTTCTTCAACCTCTTCTGAAATACCCGAAGAAGAACAAAAAGAAATGGGACTTACAGATGGTTTAATTCGTTTTTCAATAGGCTTAGATAATGATATTGAAAAAACCTATGCAGCTATAAAAAAATGTATGCAGTTTTTAGAAATTTTAAAAGAAGAAACGGCTATCGCATAAATTGGTTTGGAGGTCAGCTTCTAAAATTGTAATATTACCCCAATACCAAACAATAAAAAATGGCTGATCAAAAAGAAGATACCGCATACCGCGAAGATGAAAATATTATTGAAAACAAAGAGCTAAATATCTGGGAAGCGCTTCTGCCTGTATTTATTCTTGTAGCTATGCTAGCCTACAATGTATATGTTTTTGGCGATGATGCTTTAAGCGGTTCTAATCAATTTATTCTTTTATTAGGTGCTGCTGTAGCCGCCATAGTTGGTTTTTTTAATAAGGTTTCGTACAAGCAAATGATGGCCGAAGTTGCGGAAAATGTAAAATCGACCACAGGAGCTTTACTTATCCTTTTAATGGTAGGTGCCTTATCGGGCACTTGGTTAGTAAGCGGTATTATCCCAGCTATGATTTATTACGGATTGCAAATATTAAATCCTACTATATTTTTAGCAGCATGCGTGGTAATCTGTGCTATTATATCTGTTGCAACGGGTAGTTCATGGACCACAGCAGCCACGGTAGGTATTGCCCTTATCGGTATTGGCGAAGCATTAGGCATATCATTAGGGATGACAGCAGGTGCTGTGCTTTCTGGCGCCTATTTTGGTGATAAATTATCTCCATTAAGTGACACTACAAATCTAGCTCCTGCCATGGCAGGTGGAGAATTGTTTTCGCATATAAAATACATGATGCTAACTACGGTTCCAACCATCATAGTAACCTTAATCGTCTTTATAATCTTAGGATTAACAATAGACACCTCTGGGGTAGCTGATACAGATGCTATATTAAACACTATTGATGCCACCTTTACTATTAATGGATGGTTGTTTTTAGTACCCATTGCAGTTATTTTTATGATTATAAAAAAAGCCCCTCCCCTGTTAGCATTGCTTATAGGAACTTTATTAGGAGGAGTTTTTGCATTAATTTTCCAGCCAGAATTAATTACGTCAATCGGAGGTGGAGAGACCTTAAATTTTGAGTCCAGCTATAAAGGCATATTAAATGCTATTACTGTTGATACTGCTATTGAAACGCCTGACCCAATGTTAAACGATTTGTTTTCTTCCGGAGGTATGAAGGGTATGTTGGGTACCATATGGCTCATTATATGCGCTATGGTTTTTGGAGGTGTTATGGATGGTATTGGAGCTTTGCAACGTATTACCAAATCTTTATTAAATATGGTAACATCAGACACAGGTCTTTTTGCAAGTACTGGTCTTAGTTGTATTGTGCTAAATGGTACTGCTTCTGATCAATATCTAGCATTAGTTGTACCTGGTAAAATGTTTTCTAAAGCTTATAAAGAACGTGGATTAGCACCAGAAAATTTAAGTAGAACCCTAGAAGACACCGGTACAGTAACCTCTGTCTTAGTACCTTGGAATACTTGTGGCGCTTACCATAGTGGTGTTTTAGGAGTGGGTGTTGGCGAGTATTTTGTGTATGCCATTTTTAACTGGCTAAGTCCAATTATGACTATGATTTTTGCTGCTTTTAAAATAAAAATAAAAAAGCTGTCTGGTTTATAAGCTTAGCTAAGTTTACATCTTTTGAAATTGGTTTTAGTCGGCTAGTTTATTAACTTCACGCCATAATTAAAAAACAAACAAATGGCTTCAATTACATTAGGGGGTAATCCTGTAAATACAATAGGTAATCTTCCATCTAATAATACTACAGCTCCAAATTTTTCACTAACAAAGACTGACCTCTCTATGGCTTCTTTAGAAAGCTACAAAGGAAGTAAGGTTGTTATGAATATTTTTCCGAGTGTAGATACAGGCACCTGTGCAACTTCTGTAAAACAATTTAATACCGAAGCTGCTGCACTAGAGAATACAAAAGTGCTTTGTATTTCTCGCGATTTACCTTTCGCTCAGCAGCGCTTTTGTGGGGCAGAAAATATAGAAAACGTAGAAATGCTATCCGATTTTAACAATGGTCAATTTGGCAAAGACTATGGTCTTGAGTTTAGTGACGGTGCTTTAAGTGGCTTACATTCTAGATGCATTGTAGTTTTAGATACTAATGGCAAGGTTGTTCATACAGAACAAGTTTCAGAAATAGTAGATGAACCAAATTATAAAGCCGCAATTGAAGCTGTTGTAAATGCCTAAAGAATCCTTTTTTGTAAATAGAATTAAAAGTGTTGGTTTTGCCTTTAAAGGTATGTTCTTACTTTTAAAGACAGAGGCCAGTATTAAAGTCCAATTTGTACTTGCGCTTATTACTGCTGCTGCCGGTTTTTATTATGATATTTCTATAATGGAATGGATTATACAATGCCTTGCAATAGGCTTAATCATGGGTATAGAAGGTATGAATACCGCTGTTGAAAAACTTGCAGATTATATACAACCCAATTATGATGAAAAAATAGGTTTTATAAAAGATGTTTCTGCTGGTGCTGTAATGATTGTTTCTATCCTTGCAGGTATCGTTGGATTACTAATTTATATCCCAAAAATATTCTAAGGAGAGACAAGCAACAAATAGGTTGGTATCGTAAATTTGTAAATTAGTCCCTTATTAACATCTGTTGATGGCCAAAAAACGAAGAACATCTAAAGCTACTACAACTAAAAAGAAACCCTCTTTTAAGCTTTCTAGAAAGAATAAAATTATTCTTGGGAGCTTTTTAATTGTTTTAAGTATTGCGCTTTTTATTTCTTTTGTATCCTATTATTTTACTTGGCAAGAAGACCAAAGTTTACTTACAGAATTCAAGGATAGAAATAATGAAGCTGCAAACCTACTCAACAAATTTGGTGCTGCAATTAGTCATTTTTTCATGTACCAAGGTTTTGGTTTAGCTTCTTTTGTTTTTCCAATTTTATTAGCTCTTACGGGACTCTACCTATTTCTAGGCATAGATACTAAAAAACTATTAAGCAAATGGATATGGGGCTTAGTAGGTCTTATTTGGGCTTCTATCGCCCTTGGTTTTTTTGCTACTTCGCAACCAATATTGGGTGGGCTTATTGGTTATGAAATGAATGATTTTTTACAAGACTATACTGGTAAAATTGGTGTGCTCTTACTGCTTATTTTTACATTCAT
>CAZLUS010000013.1:15513-17954 GCA_964562775.1 uncultured Flavobacteriaceae bacterium
CTAGATTTATTAGATACTCATGGTGTATCTGGTAAAATTACTGTCACAGATGATGAAGAGGTTCGCCAAGAATTAGAGGAAAACAAAAATAAAATAGTAGAAACTCTTAAAAATTATAAGATTGGTATTGCACAAATTAAAGCGACTATTGGTCCTACCGTAACGCTTTATGAAATTGTACCAGAAGCAGGGATTAGAATCTCTAAAATCAAAAATTTAGAAGATGATATTGCACTCTCTCTAGCAGCATTAGGCATACGTATTATTGCACCTATCCCAGGGAAAGGAACCATTGGTATAGAAGTCCCAAATAAAAATGCCACCATTGTTTCTATGCGTTCCGTAATTGCTTCAAAGAAATTTCAAAATTCTGAAATGGAATTACCTATCGCCTTTGGTAAAACTATTAGTAATGAGACTTTTGTAGTTGATCTTGCCAAAATGCCTCACTTGTTAATGGCAGGAGCTACAGGACAAGGAAAATCTGTTGGACTTAATGCCGTTATCACATCGCTGCTCTACAAAAAACACCCTGCCGAGATTAAATTTGTTTTAGTAGACCCCAAAAAGGTAGAGCTCACTTTATTTAATAAAATAGAACGTCATTTTTTAGCAAAACTACCTGATTCTGAAGAAGCTATTATCACAGACAATACTAAAGTTATTAATACCTTAAATTCTTTATGTATTGAAATGGATAATCGCTATGAACTACTTAAAACAGCAATGGTTCGTAACCTAAAAGAATACAATGCAAAATTTAAAGCACGAAAACTAAACCCTAATGATGGGCATAAGTTTTTACCTTACATTGTTCTGGTGGTAGACGAGTTTGCAGACCTTATCATGACTGCAGGCAAAGAAGTAGAAGCACCTATTGCACGTTTGGCACAACTAGCGCGTGCAATTGGTATTCATTTGATTATTGCTACTCAACGCCCTTCTGTCAATGTAATTACAGGGCTTATAAAAGCTAATTTTCCTGCTCGTATAGCTTTTAGAGTTACTTCTAAAATAGATTCACGAACTATATTAGATGCTCAAGGTGCCGACCAGTTAATTGGTCGTGGGGATATGCTTTATACCCAAGGTAATGATGTTACCAGAATACAATGTGCTTTTGTTGATACGCCAGAAGTAGAAAAAATAACGGAATATATTGGATCGCAAAGAGCTTATCCTAGTGCCCACGAACTACCAGAATATGTTGGTGAAGATTCTGGCACAAGTCTTGATAATAACATATCAGATAGAGACAAACTATTTAGAGACGCTGCAGAAGTAGTTGTAGTTGCACAGCAAGGCTCAGCTTCTTTAATTCAAAGAAAATTAAAATTGGGCTATAACAGAGCTGGTAGAATTATTGACCAATTAGAGGCTGCAGGCATTGTAGGTCCTTTTGAAGGAAGCAAAGCACGCCAAGTTCTTATAACAGATATGTTTGCTCTAGATCAATTATTACAAAATGAATCAAATTAATATCATGATAAAAAAAGCATTCACACTAATAACTATACTAACATTCGGTTTCTATTCATTTGGTCAAAATTCTGAAAAGGCAAAAGCATTATTAGACGAGGTGTATGCCAATGTAACTTCGTATGAGAATATTTATATCGATTTTAAATATACTTTAGAAAATACTGAAGCTAATATTAAGCAAGAAACAAAAGGGAACGTAGCCCTTGAAGGTGATAAATATTTGGCGAATTTATTTGGTGCAACACAGTTATTTGATGGCTCAAAAGTATATACTGTAGTGCCAGAAAATGAGGAAGTAACCATAGATAAGCCAAGCGAAGATGAAAACACAGTAACCCCTTCTAAAATGCTTACATTTTATAAATCTGGGCATACCTACCAATGGGATATTTTACAAAATGTAAAGGGCAGAAAAATCCAGTTTGTAAAACTTACTCCTATTGAAACTAATACCGAAATTAAATCTATTCTATTGGGTATTGATGCAACAACAAAGCACATATACAAACTCATAGAGACTGGTAAAAACGGTACAAAAACAACAATTACCGTTAATTCTTTCAAAACCAATCAGCCAGTGTCAAAAAGCTTGTTTACTTTTGATGAAGCTAAGTATAAAAACGAAGGCTACTATATCATAAGAAATTAGCCATCTCACAACTATTCTATTTTAGGATATATGTATGTTTGGCGAATTACATCTGACAAGAAAAAGCAATATTAACAAACAGATGAAACTAGCTCGTGTTACCAATAATTGATAGATATATATTATCGAGGTTTCTTTATAATTTTTTCAGTTCGTTTGTAATATTGATGGTTATTTTCATATTTCAAACGGTCTGGCTTTTTATTGATGACCTTGCGGGTAAAGATTTAGATATCTGGATTATAGGTAAATTTCTTTTTTACCTTATGCCCAATTTAACCGAAAAAGTACTCCCCCTTACTGTACTTCT
>CAZLUS010000013.1:18054-26824 GCA_964562775.1 uncultured Flavobacteriaceae bacterium
TTTTTTACCTTATGCCCAATTTAACCGAAAAAGTACTCCCCCTTACTGTACTTCTTTCTGCAATACTAACTTTTGGGAGCTTTGCAGAAAAATATGAGTTCGCTGCAATGAAAGCTTCTGGGGTTTCACTTCCAAAAGCTATGCGAAGCGTAATTATATTCACACTATTACTTGGTGTTTTTACTTTTATTTTTGCGAATACCGTAATTCCTGCTTCAGAACAAAAGATATTTAATATGCGTCGTAATATCGCTAAGGTAAAGCCTGCTGCAGTTATTGTAGAAGGTGCTTTTTGTAATATAGAAGGCACGGATATGAATATGAAGGTAGCCAGAAAGTTTGGCGAAAATGATCAATACTTAGAAGATATTATTATTCATCAAAAATCGAAAACAAATCTCAATACAACCGTTATAAAGGCAAAAACAGGGCAATTGATTAGTAGCGAAGAATCTGATATTATTCAATTGGTGTTAAACGATGGCCATTATTACGAAGAGATACAGAAAAAATCTGCTAAAGATAATAAAAAGCACCCTTTTAACAAATCAGAATTTGAGACCTATATAAAGAATATTGATATCTCTTCTTTGGGTTCTAAAGACATTGAAGCAGAATCTGATATTACAACCAATAAAATGAAAAATATCGCTCGTTTAAGCGAAGATATAGATTCATTAAAAACATATAATCTTAAACAGGTAAAGGCCTTTTCTAAAAGTATCTGTTCTAGGGTAGGTGCTTTTGCTTTGGAAAGAACGGATTCTCTAGAAACTAAAGAGAAAATCGCCGAACCTCAACTAAAAGAAGGGAAAGCTTTAGATACTATAAAAACTATTGATGGTATACTAACTGCTATCCCACAATGGCAAAAAACACAATTATTTAATAATGCTAAAAGCAATGTTACTACTATTTTAAGTACTATTAAAAGCAAAAAAAAGGAGCTTGGTAAACGTTATGATAATTACTATCGCCACATTTTATCTTATCATAAAAAATTTGCTCTTGCACTCTCTTGCATCATTTTATTTTTTGTTGCTGCTCCCTTAGGTGCCATTATACGTAAAGGTGGTCTTGGACTACCTATGGTTATTGCCATAATATTATTTCTAGCGTATTATTTTATTGGCGTTTTTGCAGAAAATTATGCAAAAAAAGGAGAAATACACCCTGTTTTAGGCGCATGGCTTTCTACACTTATTATGTTACCTTTAAGCATCTTTTTAACCAAACGCGCTTCGGCAGACCGTGGGTTAACGAGTTTCGGTAATATTACAGATGTTATAAAAGGCTGGTTTAAAAAGAAAGAAAAACTAACATGAATACGATTCTAAAAGATACTGTTCAACTCAACACCATAGAAGAAGCTATTGCTGATATTAGACAAGGCAAAGTAATTATAGTGGTCGATGATGAAAACAGAGAAAATGAAGGCGATTTTTTAGCAGCTGCCGAGCTTATTACCCCAGAGACTATCAATTTTATGGCAACTCACGGGCGAGGTCTTATTTGTGCTCCATTAACAGAAGGGCGTTGTAAAGACCTTGGACTTCATAAAATGGTAAATCACAATACCGATCCATTAGAAACTGCATTTACCGTTTCTGTAGATTTAAGAGGAAACGGAGTAACTACCGGAATATCTGCTGGTGATCGAGCTAAAACAGTTTTATCACTTACTAATAACGAAACAAAAGCGCATGATTTAGCTAGACCAGGGCATATTTTTCCATTAATAGCCAAAGAAGGTGGTGTTCTTAGAAGAACAGGGCATACAGAAGCTGCTATAGACTTTGCACGCTTAGCGGGTTTGCAACCTGCAGGAGTTATTGTAGAGATAATGAATGATGATGGTAGCATGGCAAGATTACCACAACTTGTAGAAGTAGCTAAAAAGTTTGACCTTAAGTTGGTTTCTATAGAAGATTTGGTGGCCTACCGTATGGAACATGATAGTTTAATACAAAAAAAAGAGGCCTTTGATATAAAAACGCGTTTTGGAAACTTTGAGCTAAGAGCCTATCAACAAACCACAACAGACCAAGTACATATAGCACTTGTAAGAGGTAACTGGAATACCGGAGATCCTATTTTAACCCGAATAAATTCTACACTAGTTAATAACGATATTTTAGGTACGCTAACTAAAAATCCTGATAAAGCCTTAGGCAAAATGTTTGATCGCTTAAATGCTGAGGATAAATGTGCTATTATTTTTATCAATCAGGGGTCGCAGTCTAAAAACCTTCTTAGTAGGTTGTTAGAATTTAAAGAACTGCAAAAGCAAGGGCTTAATGAAACCCCAAAAATAGAAATGGATACGCGTGATTTTGGAATTGGCGCTCAGATTCTTCATGACCTTAATATTTCTAAAGTAAGACTCTTAACAAACACAAAGCAAGCCAAACGTGTTGGTATGGTAGGCTATGGATTAGAAATTGTAGAATATGTTGAGTACTAAAGAACCCTTTTTATAATTGATACCATTTTACTTGCTCGTTCTTCCACTTCTGATGCAGTCCAACCTAATTTTATCAAACAAGAAATAGTCTTTCCTACCCAATAATCAGAGACAGAAAAGTCTGTCTTGTTATAATCTAACATACCCTCATGAACTTCTTTAGATAAGTTCCCCATTGACTTTAAATTTGTTAAATGTTCCCATTTACGGTAATAATGCCAATTGTTATCATACCAATAAAAACAAACATCTATTCCGTTTTCTCCTAAAGCGCTATGTACTTTACGTGTTATTTCTTCTGTAGGAAGGAAAAAGCTTAAAAAAGAATAATTCGCTACGCCACCATCAGGTACACGTCTAAAAGTAACTTCTTTTAATTGTGACAGTTCTTTTCTTAGTATTGTATAATATTGCTCTTGTAATGCAATAAACTCGTCCAAGCGTTTTACCTGCGCGCAACCCACCGCAGCGTTTAATTCTGAAATACGAAAATTATAACCTAAAAAAGGATGTTTTTCTGCTCCCCTATCAGTTCCAAGATGATCGTGCCCGTGATCCGCGTATTTATGTGCATTCTCATAATACAATTCATTATTCGTGAGTATAGCACCACCTTCACCACAGGTAATCGTCTTTACATAATCAAAAGAAAAACAACCTAAATCCCCAATATTTCCTAGTGGTTTGCCCTTATAACTGCCACCAATAGCCTGACAAGCATCTTCTAAGAGCAATAGCTTATGATTTTTACAAATAGCCTTTAAAGCATCTAAATCTGCCATAGCACCACACATATGCACTGGCATAATTACTTTGGTTTTAGCAGTAATCGCTTTTTCAACAGCTTCGGGGTTTAAAGTAAGGGTATCGTCTACATCTACCAAAACAGGAACAGCGCCTATTGCTAAAATAGACTCAAAGCTTGCCACAAAAGTAAATGTGGGCATAATCACTTCATCACCAACTCCTATCCCAGCACTTACTAAGGCAACAGTTAATGCCGCTGTACCACTGCTTACTAGATGCACATGCTTTGCCTGCATACGACGTGCTAGTGAAGCCTCTAATTCTTTGGCTTTCCATTGTCCATTACGCATTCCATCAAAACCATAGCGCATAAGCACTCCCGTATCCAAAACCTTTTGTACTTCTGCTTTTTCCTTATCACCAAACAATTCAAATCCAGGCATTTTACTATTTCAAATTAATATTCACTAAAAAACCACAACTTTATGGCCATAATACTCACCATTATCACCAAAAAAGTTTTAATAAAACCGTCTCCTTTTTTAACCGAAAAACGACTTGCAACCCATGCTCCTGCCCCATTCCCAATAGCTAATATGAGACCTACAAACCAAATCACTTTATCATTTAGCGCAAAAACTAGAAGTGCAGAAAGCATATAGGTAAAAACGACAACTACTTTGGTAGCATTTGCCCTAACTAGTGTCATTCTATGTACAAAGTTTAAAAACAATAACATTAAAAAACCAAGACCTGCATTTATAAAACCCCCATAAATACCAAAAAAGAAAAAGACAATAATACCAAGCCACAAATATTTACCTGTAAGTCTTTCTTCTAAATCTGTTACCTTAATTTTTGGTTTAAAAATAATAATGACTACTACGGATAGCATTACAATAGCAAGAATTCTATTAAAGGCTTCTCCATCAACGTCTACTGCTATTCTTGCACCAATTATAGCGCCTAAAAGTGCCGAAATACCCAAATAGATATTAAAAGGAAATGTACTTACCCCTTTGCTTTTAAAGCCTGCTGTTGCCATAGCCGTTTGTACTACTATTGCAACGCGATTGGTTCCATTGGCGACTGCGGGCGGTAGCCCAAGAAAAATTAACACTGGTAAGGAAAGTAAAGAACCACCCCCTGCTATTGTGTTAATGAATCCAACGGCAAAACCAACAACTATTAAAAGGAGGTAATGATACCATTCTTCCATATTACAAAAGTACTACTGATAAATGTATTGCATACCATTACAAAAATATACTTATTCATCTTTTAGATTAATAAAAAAGGTTAGTATATTTGCAGCCGCATTAGGAGAAATGGCAGAGTGGTCGAATGCGGTAGTCTTGAAAACTATTGAGGGTCACACCTCCGGGGGTTCGAATCCCTCTTTCTCCGCTAAATAGTGATAGTTCACTACTACAAACCCTGTAAATAATTGATTTACAGGGTTTTTCAATTTCTTTGATTTCAAATAATATCATTTAAATACAATTTAAAAGGGGCAGTTTCGGTGTCACTTGAGTTGCGCTAATAAGTGACACCGAATTAATTGTAATAAATTGATAATCATTACATTACAAAGATGTAGTTTTCAATTATTTTTTGTAATTTGAAAGGAATCAATGATATTTTAACCATGAAAAATTCACTTTCATTACTCTTTTACATAAAAAAGGGCAAAGCCAATGCCGAAGGAAAAGCAATAATTTATCTTAGAATAACTATAGATGGTAAACGAGCGGAGTTTAGTGTGCGCCGGAGAGTAGGCATTGATAGATGGAATGCAAAATCAGGAATGGTAGCTGGACATGGTCATGAGTCCCGAGAATTGAATAGATATCTTAGTTCAATTGAATCTGAGGTGTACAAACAATACCAGAAACTTTTAGAGAATGACGAGCATATTACCGCCGTTGGTTTAAGAGATACTTATCTAGGTAAAGATGAAGACTTAAGAATGGTCTTAGAAATCTTTCAAGAACATAACAATGAAGTAAATCATCTAATCGGTAAAGATTTTGCGGCGGGTACAGCAGAGCGCTATAGGACTGCTAAAAAACATGTTGGAGAGTTTATTCAGACAAAATACAAGAGAAATGATATTCCTGTTAGGGATGTGGATTATAAGTTTATAACAGGATTAGAATACTATCTTAAAACGAAAAGAAATTGCAGTCATAATACAGCTGTAAAATATATTACGAATTTTAAAAAGATAATCCGTATTGCTCATGCTAATAACTGGATAGATAAAGACCCTTTTATAAATTGGCGAGTGAGATTAAAACATGTAGAAAGGGATTTTTTATCTACTGAAGAAATACAGCAATTGATGGATACAGAATTTCACACATTACGACTTGAGCATGTCCGAGATATTTTTGTGTTTTGTTGCTTTACAGGATTGGCCTATGCCGATGTTAAAAAATTGACTAAAGATGATATCGTAATAGGAATAGACGGAGAGAAATGGATAAATACGGAGCGAACGAAAACCAAGACAAAGAGTAATATTCCGATTCTGCCATTGGCACTTATGATTATAGAAAAATATAAAGGCAGTAATGAGGTTAATAATAGTAGGGTTCTACCCGTACTTACCAATCAAAAAATGAATGCTTATTTAAAGGAGATTGCGGACATTAGTGGAATCAAAAAGAACTTGACAACCCATTTAGCCAGACATACCTTTGCGACCACTGTAACTCTTACAAATGGTGTCTCTTTAGAGTCGGTTAGCAAAATGCTAGGGCATCGGTCTTTGAGAACAACACAACATTATGCTAAAATATTAAATCGAAGGGTAAGTGAAGATATGCAGATGTTGCGAAAGAAATTTAAAACCGAAGATAATTTTACAGATTCAAGTAGTCAAAGCCAAATTTAAAAACGAATTTAGTCCTAAATCTTACCCAAAAACTTTGCGCGTGGATTTTGTTCCGATTTTATAGTGTTCCGATAGATAAGCGTTAGGTAAAATCGGAATAGGGCGCATTCTACTTATTCGTTTGTTCTTCTACTTTTTCTTTACCATGAATGGCCGCTTTGTCCTTATTCAATTGTACAACTTGAAAACTTAAATATCCAATTACGATAGTAAGCATCATAAGTACAGATAGAAAAAGTACCAACAACCATTTGGGAACAAGCTTTGACCGTTTTAATTTTTGATTTAGCTCTTTTAATGTTCGCTGGTTTTGTGATTGAATCCTTTCTTGTTTTCTGAGATGTTCTTTTAAGTGATATTCCATATTGGAAGTATCAGCTTTTACTTTTATCTCATTTAGGTTTTTTGATAAGCCTTCCAACTTTTCAATTGACTTATGGAAGTCGTTGATTTCTTCGGTCAACAGTTCCATAATTTCATCCATTCTTTTCATAATATGTGTTTTTTAAATTCCCATCCCTAGATCAATTACCTTCTTAATGGTTTTCTTTACTATCCGTTTCGCTAAGGCTGTGGCAATATTGTTGCTAAGCTCAACTGCTTTTCCTGTAAGCTTTACTGTAGGTATATTTTGTTTGGGTATTCCCCTATTAATGTTACTTGACATTTGAAAGATTATTTTTCCTCCAGACATAGAACGATGTACTTCGCTTCCCTTTAGATTCAGTCCCTTGTACTCAAATCGGAAGCCTTGGAGCTTTTGCTGTTTGTTAATACTTGGGATAACTGTGACTTTCTTTTCCTTCATCAGTTTGATATAGGTATCAAGACTTTTCGGTCTTTCTGTTTTAATTACGCTTTCATGTATCTGTTTTATCTCACTTCTAATGTGTTTGATTTGGTCAAGCCTATGATATTGGATGTCCCTTGCATTGGTCAGTCCCATTTCCCTTGCTACCTCATAGGCTTTCTGCTGACTTCTTTTCCCAATGAAGCTGTCTTTGTACGCCTTTCCATCAAAACCTATCCTGTTTACATATAAATGGACATGGGTATGCTCTTTGTCACGATGTACAAAAGCAATCGCCTGTCTTTCTTTTAAGTTCATGGCTTTAATGAACTTTTTTGTGAGTTCCTGTAACTCTTGTTTTGATAGTCTTTTGCCATCTTCAATGTTTGGGCTTAGGACAAAACTTAAGGTGTTTTTTTGTGTTCTTTGATTCTGCGATTGTATGATTTTAAACTCCTCCGTTATCTCCTTCGGGTTCTCCCCTGCCAAATGCTGACTATGGATAATCTCAGCATCCTTTTCTTGATTCCACCCATAGGAAATGGAAGCTTTGGTATGTGATATGGATTTTCCTTTGGCTATCATTTGTTGAAATTGTAAAGATGGTTTCGTATTTCATTTGCTAATTGCTCCACTTCGTTGGAGAGTTTTGGATTCCTTTTCTTGAACATATTGCTTATCCGTTTAAAGTTGTTCTTGTATCTGACTAACATGGAATAGTATTGTAATTGCTCTGGGGTCAAACGTTCAATGATGTTATGCCCAAAAGCGGAACTACGGCAATATTCGGAAAGGGAAAGCCCTGCGCGTTTTGCTTTTAGCTTGAGCATTTTCTTTTCATAGATGCTACATCTGAACTGAATGAACTCCCTTTTCATTTTCTTTTTCCTTTTGCGACCTTCGGGAGAAAAAGCAAGATTGTCATGACAATGACACATCTTGAATTGCCTCCTCAACTTCAAATTAGCTGTAAAGTCAAATGAGAATAAATAATCCTCTGATTTTAACGAGAAAACAAGAATTGTTTTAAAAGAAATTCAATGATTGGAATGAATCTATGTGATTACAGAAATTTACAAACGCATTAGAAAACAAAAAGCTATTCTAATCAATTAATCAGAAATTCTCTGTTTTTTACTTCTCGTAGTCTCATCTTCGTTACCTTTTTTATAACTGAAATTAAAATTGTGAACGAGTAAGAACTTATAAAAGTGAGTGAGCCAACGGTTATGTAATTTTTCTCGGGCAGAATTTTAAACTTTGTGTGGAAAATGGTTATGGTGATCTTTTTGCTTGGTGAACGCTGTCGCTTTTTCTGCGACTGTGTTCAAAATTACATAGTGAACCTCTTTTCTCGGAATGAAGTTTTTCGCGAAATGTAGAGGAATGGGGTGGAACGGCTTTTAATTACTGAATAAATTAATCTATCAACCTAAAAGTGTCATTATTGGGCTTCTATTTTGATGTAGCTTATTTTGATATAAAACTTTTAACTAAATTAAAAGACCACAACATATTTTGCGACCTATGAATTTTAATGGTATCAATTAAATCTCATTATCATAAGATTTCCTAATCAACTCAACTTTACTATTTATGTTCAAGGTTTTATATATGTTTTTTATATGGCTACGCACGGTATCTAGCGACACAAACAAATCATCAGCAATCATTTTATAGCTTTTGCCAGCCACAATACCATCGACTATTTCCTGTTGGCGTGCGGTAAGCTTTCGCGAAAGCTTTTTATTGGGCGCAAAACGGCTCACCACTTTTCTAGCAATACTGGGTGACATATAAGAGCCCCCGGCATACACCACCTCTACCGCTTCTAGTATTTTTTTAAGCGGAGTCTTTTTTGATAAATACG
>CAZLUS010000014.1:0-11821 GCA_964562775.1 uncultured Flavobacteriaceae bacterium
ATTTAATAGGTACGATAATGTAGCTTTTTACGATGCAGAATATAAAAAATATGGATTAGGCGCTACTGAGTTTTACATCTATCAGAATACTAATTGATAGTAGTTTCTATATCTGCAAAAGTAGTAGTTGTAAGGTCTATAATGCTTTCGCCAGCTTCATTTGTTATAATAATACCGCGTAAAAGAATCTCGTGATTAAAAGTAATAAGGTCTGTTGATGTTGTTACAATTAACACTTCTCCATCGCTAGCATCAATATTTTCTATAACAGATGGAGTAGCAGGTGGGATATCATCACAGAAATACGAAGAAGAGACAGTATTGTTAAATAAACGATATGTAAGTTCAGAGTCATTATCTATGTTACTTATAATGGTATCTGTCGAAATTTCATTCTGTAAAAGTCCGTCTTCTAATTGAAGTATTAAGGCTTGATTATCATCAATCTTAAAAAAAAGTTGGGTATCTATAGATAAGGTTCCACAGTTTTGAACAGCTATATCATCAAAATCAATAGCTTCAATTTGTAAATCTCCATCACTACATGAAACTATTAGTAATACAAGAAAAAAAAATAAAGAATTTTTCATTAAATCAAAGTTAAAAAGAATTACCAATTATACTCCTAATAGCATCATCTATTTAGTTATTAATTAACTAAATTATGGCTATTTTTGTGATGTTTTAATGATAGACAATCAAATGCAAAAAGTGTATTTAGATAATGCCGCGACTACTCAAATACGGGATGAGGTAATTGCAAAAATGCAAGATGCGTTATGCATATACGGCAACCCATCATCAACCCATAGTTTTGGTAGAACAGCTAAAACAGGTATAGAGAAAGCAAGAAAAACTATTGCTAAATACTTAAATGCGCAAGCTTCAGAAATTATTTTTACTTCTGGCGGTACAGAAGCAGATAATATGATTTTAAGGTGTGCCGTGCGTGATTTAGGGGTTAAGACGATTATAACTTCTAAAATTGAACACCATGCCGTTCTACATACCGCCGAAGAATTAGAGAAAGAATTTGGCATTACACTTTGGTTTGTTGATTTAGATGCAGATGGAAATGTAGAAATGAACCATTTAGAAACACTACTTAAAAAGGATGATTCTAAGAAATTGGTAAGTTTAATGCATGTAAATAATGAAGTAGGTAATTTATTAGATATTGATAAAGTATCGGATTTGTGTAATGAGAATAATGCCTTGTTTCATTCAGATACAGTGCAGTCTATCGGTCATTTTGAATGGGATTTGCAAAAAACTAAAATAGATTTTTTAACTGCCGCATCACATAAATTTCATGGTCCAAAAGGTATTGGTTTTGCTTTTGTTAGAAAAAACTCTGGATTAAAACCTTTTATTTTTGGAGGAGCTCAAGAGCGAGGTTTTAGAGCGGGAACAGAATCTTTTCACAATATTATAGGTTTAGAAGAAGCTTTTATCGCAGCTTATGATAATATAGCCGAAGAAAAGAAATACGTAAGCGGTTTAAAAGAACATGCTATACATCAAATTAAAAAAGAAATTCCTGAGGCCAAATTTAATGGGCTTTCTGGTACATTAGATAAAAGCACATATACATTAGTAAATGTGTGCCTTCCATTTAATAAAGAAAAAGCATTAATGTTGCTTTTTCATTTAGATTTAAAAGGTATTGCATGTTCTAAAGGTAGTGCCTGTCAATCGGGTAGTGCCAAGGGTTCCCATGTGCTTAGCGAACTTTTGTCTGATGAAGATGTACTTAAGCCATCGTTGCGCTTTTCGTTTTCTAAATACAATACAAAAGAAGAAATAGACTATACGGTCAAGGTCCTAAAAGAGTTTGGAGAGAGCTAGTTTTTGCGTTTCTTTCGTTTTTTCTCCTTTTCATAAGGAAATTTTTTAGTCGCAAGCTTCATCATTTTGTCAATAAGTTCTGTGGTATTTTTTCCAGTTTTTTTGGTAATCTCTATTTCATATTTCCACAATAGTTTGCCAGATGAACCATCGCTTACTTTAACCCCTATTCTTCCGTAATCTGAATTTCCATTAAAAAAATCCAAGAATTTAAATTCCGTAGAAACTCCTTTAGATAATAGGATATTTAGATTAAGATTACCACTAATAATACCATCCACACCTAAAATTTCTGAAAGTTGTTTTACTGTATAAATATCAATGTTTTTATAGGTAATGTTGTTTTGTGCTAGTATAGCATTAGTATTTTTAATATTTTGAAACTTAACATCAAACTTTTTTCTTTTTTTTCTTATTGAAAAATAGGTTTCAAAAGCATTTTGTACAGCTAAACCCTCACGTTCAGCAAGCTTCATCATTTCTTCTGGTGATAATTTTTGCTCTAATTCTAACTTAGCTATAAAGGGTACAATGGCTAAGGTTTTATGATTTTTACTCAACTCATTAAACTTTGGATTTTCGTAAATTTTCTTTTGCGAAAATGCTTTACAACTTAGTAAGATTAGAACTAATACAATTGTTTTTTTCATAATAGTTATATGGTAACATCTTATAATTTAAGATATAGTATCGCTATTTTATAAGTGACAAAAGTATATGAAATTCCTAAACTATTTGTCAATATCCTCTTAGCTTATTCTTAAAATTAATACGTACAGTTATAGATGCAGTTTATTTTCTATAAAAAGTTTGTTCAAATGTATTGGTATTGCCAACATTATCTGTTACTATAACTTTTAAGTCGCATTTAGTTTCTCCTTCTATTTTATCATCAAAATTATAGGTAAGCGTATTTAATTTTGGCTCATATTCCATTAAAATCCACTTGCCATTTAAAGTAGCAGAATAGGATTTTATACCACTTAAATCATCCGTAATTCCTAAACTTAAATACCTGTAGTTATTAAGCCATTGCTTTTCTTTAAAATTTCTAGGTTTAATAGTAGGTGCCACGGTATCTTTTGCAATAGTATAGGTGCCAAAAGTTCTGCTCCTTGCAGAAAATGTATTATTTCTTTTATATGTTTTGTAATGCCTTGGTTCTAATTTTTCGTCTAGTCTTGCGATAAACAATTGCTTTTGTTCTTTTTTAGAATACTTAGTTGCATCAAACGTAATAGTGAAATTACGATGGGCAGAAACGGTTTCATTATGTACAGTAACCGTATCCTTTCCTTTTTTTAAGTCTATATAGAAATCATTATAAAATGTGCCTGAAGGAAAATATACTTTAGCTGCTTCTAAATCAAAACTATTAGGTTTATCAGCGTTAATAAAATGCTTGGTTATGTTTTCTTGTTTTGCAATTTTAACAGGATTTTTTACTCCTTCTATAGGTATGGTAACCTTGATATCATTTCCTTTAATATCAGAAATCAATAATTCAACAGTATAGCTCATACCTTCCACTATAGGAATTTTTCCATCTAGATAAAGAGTTTTGTATATGCTAAGTTTATTAGCATCATCTTTAAAGCATTTTTGAATTCTTTGATTGTATTTTCCGTAATGTTGGTAGTCTATAAACGTATTTATATATCTAGTTTCTCCAAAAGAAAAAGTTTCAAAATCATATTCCGAATAAATCTTCCCGTTTACAATCTGTTTTACAGCATAAACTCCATTTTTATTGGCGCCAAGGTCTTGACGGTCAAAACCATTAAAACCAAATCCAATGGTACCATAGGCTTCCACTTTATCTGCTATAAAAGACCCGTTTTTTTGTTTAGTAAAATTGAGTTGTATTTTTTTTGCACTTTTGTTTATCTGGGCGTCTTTTGAGAGTGGGTAACCAAATAAGCCTACTAGCGTTGGATTTGTAGCATCTCTAACTTCATACCCATAAAGTAATGGATTAGTTGGTTTCTCTGTAATACTACTTCTAATCTCAAAATGCAAATGTGGGCCGCTAGAGCCACCTGTATTGCCAGAATAAGCGATAATATCTTCTTTTTTTACTTCTAGTTCACCATAGTCTGGATAGACTTCTACTTCGTATGACTTTTTCTGATACTGCACTTTTTTTATATAGGCTTCAATCTCTGGGCTGAATTTTTTTACGTGGGCGTAAACAGATGTAAATCCATTTGGGTGCGCTATATAAATAGCTTTTCCATAACCCCATAAAGAAATTTTTATGCGTGTTACTGTCCCATCTTGTATGGCATATATAGGCAAGCCTTGCCTTTTTTGAGTTTTAATGTCTATACCAGAATGAAAATGGTTAGAACGCAGTTCGCCAAAGGTGCCAGATAAAATAAGCGGAATATCTAGTGGAGCACTAAAGGTGTCTTGGGGGTATTTTTCTTGACCGATTAATAAAGAAAAGGAAAATAGGAATACGCTTAAAAGGCGTGTTTGCATAGCTTATTTGATGTTTTCAACACGAATGTAAACATAAACTGGCATATAAAAAATGCAAATTTAATTTCTAAAAACCGTTTCTAATTTTTCATAAAGATTAAATGTTAAACAGTTGTTTGGTTGCTTTACGATGGTTAACTTTGTAAGAGACGCATTGTTTTTTGCTTATGGGCGAATTAATCGGGATTGTTGATTCTTTAGAGGACAAAGTTGGCAAGCTCTTGCATAGATTAGAAGTACTTCAACAGGAGAATTCTAAATTAGAACAAGAACTAACTAACATTAAAAAGGAGCAACATTCTGTTAAAAGCGCAGTTGTGGATTGGGAAGAAAAATACAATTCACTTAAGTTAGCAAATTCGATGCTGGGTAGTAATACAGATAAAACAGAAGCTAAACTCAAAATAAATACGCTTATTCGGGAGCTGGACCATTGCATAGCCCATCTTGCAGAATAACTTATAATAATATATGGAGGAAAAGCTCAAAATAAAACTTTCAATTGCAGATAGGGTATATCCATTAACCATAGACCCAAAGCAAGAAGAAGGTTTGCGTAAAGCGGCTAAAAATATAGACCAGCTAGCGAAAAAATTTGAGCAAAACTATGCAGTACGTGACAAACAAGATGTTTTGGCTATGTGCGCATTACAGTTTGCCTCTAAAATAGAGCAAAGCGGAATAAACGAATCTGAAAATATTAAAACAGCAACTGAACGCCTAGAGGCACTGGATAAGCTGATTTATGATAAAATAGATTCAAAATAAGTTCTTTAAAATAAATATTGTTACTGCCCACATTGGTAATATTTTTTGACAAACTCAACGTTATTAAGTTTAAAAAGGGTGAGTTTAAGTTGTAAAAGCGGGCCCTACTCGTATAGGGATTATTGAGCAACTTGTTAGCCCTAAACCTGTTTTACAGGAGTTTGTACAAAACTTCGGCCAATGTGGGCTTTTTTTATAACCAAACATAACTCATGGATAATACAACTATCATTATAATTGCTGCTATTGTAGGTTTACTTATAGGTTTTATAATAGCAAAAGTACTAGAGAAGGGTAAGAATGGAAAGATGATATCTAACGCCAAAAAAGAGGCAGCTGGTATTATAAAAGAAGCCAATAAGGAAGGAGAAAATATTAAAAAAGATAAGATTTTTCAGGCTAAAGAAAAGTTTTTAGAACTAAAAGCAGAGCATGAAAAAGTAATTATAAATAAGGATAAAAAAATTGCAGAAATAGAAAAACGTACTCGCGATAAAGAATCGCAGATTAGTAGTGAACTTGCAAAAGGGAAAAGGCTAAAAGAGCAGTTAGAGAGCCAACTAAAAGATACTGAATACAAACGCGATATTTTCGAAAAGAAAAAATCCGAACTAGATAAATTACATAATAGTCAAGTTCAACAATTAGAAGTTATTTCTGGACTATCCGCAGAAGAAGCTAAAAGCCAATTATTAGAATCGCTTAAAGCAACTGCTAAAACAGATGCTATGGCTTATCTTCAAACTACCTTAGAAGAAGCTAAACTAACGGCACAGCAAGAAGCTAGAAAAATAGTAATTAATACCATACAGCGAATTGGAACAGAAGAAGCAGTTGAAAATTGTGTGTCTGTTTTTAATTTAGAATCAGACGATGTTAAAGGGCGTATAATTGGTAGAGAAGGTCGTAATATTAGAGCTATTGAAGCTGCTACTGGTGTAGAAATAATTGTAGACGATACTCCAGAGGCGATTATCCTTTCTTGTTTTGATTCTGTTCGTAGAGAAATAGCTAGACTATCGCTACATAGATTAGTTACTGATGGGCGTATTCATCCTGCCCGTATTGAGGAGATAGTTAAAAAGACAGAAAAGCAAATTAACGAAGAGATTGTAGAAATAGGTAAACGTACTGTTATCGATTTAGGTATTCATGGTTTGCATCCAGAATTGATAAAAGCTGTTGGGCGTATGAAGTATCGCTCATCTTATGGTCAAAACTTATTACAACACTCTAGAGAAGTTGCCAAACTATGTGGTGTTATGGCAGCAGAGCTTGGTTTAAATCCTAAAATTGCAAAACGCGCTGGCTTACTACACGATATTGGTAAAGTGCCAAATACAGAGGTAGAAGTAGAAACTCCGCATGCTATTTTAGGAATGCAATGGGCTGAGAAGTTTGGTGAGAAAAAAGAAGTATGTAATGCCATTGGCGCTCACCATGATGAGATAGAAATGACTACATTAATTTCTCCTATAGTACAGGTATGTGATGCTATTAGTGGTGCAAGACCTGGAGCAAGAAGGCAAGTATTAGATTCTTATATACAACGACTAAAAGACTTAGAAGATGTAGCCTTTGGTTTTAGTGGAGTTCAAAAAGCTTATGCAATACAAGCTGGTCGTGAATTGCGAGTGATTGTAGAAAGCGAAAAAGTTAATGATGATAAAGCTGCCGAGCTATCTTTTGAAATCTCACAGAAAATACAAACAGATATGACCTACCCTGGGCAGGTTAAAGTAACGGTAATTAGAGAAACACGAGCTGTTAATGTGGCTAAGTAGAGTTACTAGAATTACATAATAAAAAAGGCTGCTCTATTAGAGCAGCCTTTTTTATGTTATATGGTTTATTTATTCTTCTTCGCCACTCTTTTCTTCATCAGTAGCTTCAGCTTCTTTAGCGAGTTTGTTTTCCATTATATTAAGGTTCTTAAGCTTGCTTTTCCACGTGTCTAAAGCTTCTTTATGGCGATTAATATCTTTTACTACATTTTGTACTAAAGGGCTATCTTCTGAAGCGTTAGAGAAAAATTGCAAGTTGTTTTCTAACTGACGTATTTCAATATTGCTCTCATCAATCTTTCTTCTAATATAAACACGCTCATTAGCTATCGCTCTATTGTTATCATCAGAATTTGCTAGCTGTTTTATTTTGTCGCCATATTTAAGCAACTCTGCTTCTTGTTTAGAAAGGTCTAATTTCTTAAACAATGCATCTATAATTTTATTAAACTTTCCGTTAATGTGTTTTTTATTAAAAGGAACTCTCCCGTAAGATTTCCACTCTGCAATAAACTTTTTAATTTCTGGAAGGTCTTTGGCTCTATCACCAGTTAGTTTATAGTTTTTAAGACGTTCTAAGCAAGCATTTTTTTCTTCAAAGTTGGCATATTCTTCTTTTTGAGAAGCATTTTTTTCTTTGTGTAATCTATCAAAATATTGATTGCAGGCGGTCTTAAATTCATTCCATATTTTATCAGAATATTTTCTAGGAACATGACCAATTTTTTTCCAATCATTCTGAATACGTTTCATTTCGGGTGTAACTTTTTCAAAATCCTCACTATCTTTTAAAGATATAGCTAAGGCTAATAAAGCTCGCTTTTTCTCTAGATTTTCGTTTTGTTCTTTTTTAAAGTTTTTATAGAAATTGTTTTTATTACGATTAAATGCTCTGACGGCATCTTTAAACCGCGACCAAGTCTGCTCATTATCCTTTTGAGGCACTTTACCAGCTTTAAAAAAGTCTTCTCTAAGCGCTTCAATACTTTTTATTTGCTGTTGTAGCTCACGGTGATTATCGGTTACTTTTTCTGCTATAGCAGTTATAGCTGCAATAATCTCATTCTTTTTTTCTAGATTTTTTTCATAAGAAGCATCTAATGTTGCATAATACTCTTGGCGTTTACCATGCATTACTTTTGTTGCATTACTAAATCGCTCCCATACTTCTTCGCGGTGTTCTTTAGAAACAGGACCTATGTCTTCTTTCCAAAATTTATGTAATGTTTGAAGTTCTCTAAATGCTTTATTTAAATCGGGTTCATTTGCTAAGGCTTCAGCCTTTTCAACGAGCTTTAGTTTTTCTTCTAAGTTGTGTTTAAAATCTAAATCTCTTAGTTCTCTGTTTAGATGTAGAAAATCATAAAAAATTTCGATATGGTGATGGTATGTACGCCATATATCATTATAATTATTTCTAGGGATTGGCCCAGAATTGCGCCAACGTTCCTGAATATTTTTAAAATTTTTATAGGTGGTGTTTATATCTTCTTCAACATTAACTAAGGCTTTTACTTCTTCAATTATTACTAATCTTTTTTCAAGGTTTAGATTTAGATTTTTTTCTAAATCTTTGTAGTATTGATTGCGTTTTTCGCGGTATTCACCATAAACTTCATTAAACTGTCTTTTGGTAACAGAATTATATTTAAAATCTATTTCATTACCACCACCAGCAATAAATTCTTCTTTTTTAAGCTCTAAAAATTCTTTAAATTTTAAATCAAATTCATTTTTAATACCACTAACGTGCTTGTGGATGGCTTGTATTTTTTCATTTTTTATAAGACGCTGTAATTCACCGACCAAGTTTTCCATGGTCATGGCATGGTAGTCAGGCATCGGAATTTGATGCTGCTTCTCATTCTCTTCAGCATTCTCAGCATTTTCTTTGTCAATTTCCTCTATAACATCTTCTTGGGTATTTTCCTCTTTAGAAACCTCCTCTGCTGTGGTATTAGTGTCAGTAGGTTTATCTTCTGTTACAATTTTTACACTATCGTTTTCGGCATCAGTTTTAATTTCTTCAACTGTTGCTTCTTTTGCATTACTATCATTTCCTCCAGAATTTTCTGGTAGTATCTGTTCGTTCTCGTCCATCACGATATTGTTTATTTAATTTTAAATTGATGGCATCAATTTGTAAGTTGTTAACTGTAACTACTAATGACAAAAATACGCATTACTTCTTTATAGCTATAAATTGAGGGAAGTATGTATAAATGTATCTAAGAATTCCAAATTTCCCAAGATTTTTCTGCTTGAAATTCTAGCATGCTTAATCCGTTTTCCGTAATGCTTCCAGCTTTTTCTCCCATTTTTAAAAAGGCTGTTTTTTTTGGATTATAAATTAAATCGAATAACAAATGATTTTTACTTAAACCTTCATAAGATAAATTGGGCTTGTCATTAATGTTAGGGTAGGTGCCAACAGGACTACAATTAACTATAATTTGATATTCTTGAATCGTTTTAATATTAAGGTCTGTATATGCTATTTGATGTGCTTTAGGCCTTCTTGAAACAAATTTATAAGGGATGTTTAACTGCGTAAAGACATAGGCAATTGCTTTTGATGCACCTCCCGTACCTAGAATGAGAGCTTTTTGGTGAACACTTTTTAAGTGAATCGATATTGCTTTCTCAAAACCGTAAGCATCTGTATTAAAGCCTTTTAGCCCCGTTTTAGTAAATTTTATGGTATTTACTGCACCAATTTTTTTTGCAGTACTATCTAAGTTATCTAGATAAGGGATTATCGCTTCTTTATAGGGTATAGTTACATTTAAACCTGCAATATTCTTCTGTTTTAATACCGATTTAAATTCTGAAATAGTTTTTAAATCGAAATTTACATAGCTATGACTCGATAAGTTGAGTTTGGTAAATTTTTCTAAAAAATACCCTCTAGAAAAAGAATACGAAATATCCTTACCTAGTAGTCCGTATCTGTTTTCTTTTTCTTCCATACCAATCTGTGCCTAATAAAACCAAAATGCCTAAGATAATAAACAATATAGCATACCAGGTTTCAGTTTTAGAAATATCTGGCAAATAACGCTCATAATTTAAGATGACTTTGTCTCCATTAGAATCATAACTTATATTGCCTAGATTATCCATTTTATACATTGTTTCTTTCCAAGGCCAAATGACTCCTAAAGAACCTGTTATAAAGCCAATTATAACAGCCGTAGTTATGGCTTTAAAACGTTTTAATACGTATCCTAATAGGTGTGATAAACTGACTAGACCAGTAGCTGAACCTGTTGTAAAAACTGCTAGTATTAGTAATATTTTGCTTCTTTGTTTATTTTCTACAAAACTAAAGTCGCCACTAAAAATTTCACCAAAAGTGAGGTATAAGGCATTAACAGCATCTACCAATAAAAGCACATAATTACCTAAAAGAATTAGAATAAAAGACCCAGAAAGTCCAGGTAGTGTCATACCACTAACGCTAATCATTCCACAAAAGAAAATAAACACTAAATTATCATTTTCCTTAGCAGGATTTAAAAAACTAATAGCTATACCAATTAGTAAACCTATAGCCCCTGCTATGATGGTTTTTTTGTTCCAGTTATTATAATCTTTTGCGATATAGTAGATAGAACCTAGTACGAGTCCAAAAAAACAAGCCCATACAAAGAGTTCTTTTTTTTCTATAAAGTAGTCTAAAAGTTTAGATACACTAAAATAACTAACTAGCATACCCAAGATTAATAGCGTTAAAAAAGATGCATTGGTGTATTGATAAAAACTTTTAAATCTTCCTCTTAAAAGGAGTTTAAGAGATTTTCCGTTGATTTTTTGCAAGGAGTATATAAACTCTTCGTAAAAACCACCCACAAAAGCGACAATACCTCCCGATATACCAGGTACTTTATTAGCAGCACCCATTATGAGTCCTTTTAGTACTAAAAGTAATTTGTCTGTTATTGACCTTTGTTTGTGCATGTGTGGTAGTGCCTCTTATTTTTTAGAAGCTATCCTTTCTAAGATAAAAATAAGAGAAAAACCCGTGATTGCTAAACCTAAAGCAAGTATTAATTTAGGGTCTCCATCAAAAGCACTAGGTAAGATACTTTGCTCATCTATAACTATGGTTTTATTGCCAAAAACTTTGGTCGCTAAAACTTTTTTCCAAGGCCATATTTTGTTTAATGAACCTACTATAAAGCCAGTCAATAGTGCAAGTGTAGTATTACGATAGTTTTTAAACATCCACTTTAATAACCTTGCAAAACTTAAGAGGCCAAAGATTGCCCCCGTTGCAACTGTAAAAACCATAGTTAGTTTGCGTTCGTGTACCGCATCTAGTATTGTTTTGTAAGAGCCTAATAATACAAGTATAAATGCTCCCGATATACCGGGTAAAATCATGGCGCAAACTGCTAAAGCACCAGATAAGAAAAGAAAAGGTAATGTGTCTACATTTTCATTAGGAGGTAAAGTTGTAATAAAATAGGCTATTGCAGCGCCAATTATTAGAAAAATTACAGTATTAAAGTTCCATTTTTTAATCTCTTTGCCCACTAGAAATACACTTGCTAGCACTAAGCCAAAAAAGAAAGACCAAAGTAAAATAGGTTCATTTTTTAGCAACCAGCTTAAAAATTTGGCTAGTGAGAATAAACTAATGAAAATCCCTGTAAAAAGAGATATTAAAAAATTACCGTTAAGTTGGTTCCAAAAAACTTTAAAACCTTCTTTTTTTAGCGTCTTAAAGAGCTTGAAATTAATATTGTTAATAGACGTAATGAGCTCCTCATAAATACCAGAGATAAAGGCTATTGTTCCTCCAGAAACACCAGGCACAACATCAGCAGCACCCATAGCCATTCCTTTTAGGGTGATTACAAGGTAATCTACCAATTTGCGTGAGCTCATTTTTATAGTTTAAGTAGAAGCTTTTTTGTGAACTTTAAAAACGT
>CAZLUS010000014.1:11921-26054 GCA_964562775.1 uncultured Flavobacteriaceae bacterium
CGTGAGCTCATTTTTATAGTTTAAGTAGAAGCTTTTTTGTGAACTTTAAAAACGTCTTTCACCCAAGTTAATTGCGCGTATTCAGGGTATTTTTGTTCGAAGAAGTTAATTTTTTCTATGTTTAATTTTAAAGCCGCTATAAATTTTTCTTTTGCTTTTTCAATCTTATCTAACTTTAGATAGACGCCTGCTAATCTAAAGTGAAATTCTGCACTATCGGTATAAAATTTATGACCTTGAAGCAAAACCTCTAAAGCGGAATGAAAATCTGATGTTTTTTCTAAAACAGTAGCCCAATCTAACCAGGTTTTTATTTCGTAATTACCTAAATCTACAGCTTGTTTAAACGCATAATCTGCTTCATCATAATTTTCTAATGCTGTATATATTTGAGCGCTTCTTTGCCAATAGGTAGCATTTTCGCGGTCAATATTAATCGCCTTATTTATATATTTTAAAGCCTTTTTGTAATTTTCTTTTCTGTAATAAAACTCTGTTATGGCTGTCCAACCTTTATCTAATGAAGGGTCTTCATGTACGGTGTTGTAATAATAGTATTTAGCCAAATCGTCGTTGCCAAGTTTTTCATGACATTTCCCTATGCGTAAATACGCATGTGCAGTAGGGTCATCTTTATCTATGGTAGTTTGATAACTCTCAATTGCTTCATTGTATTTTCCTAATTTTTCAAGGACTTTACCTTTTTCAAAGTAAGCTCCTAAAAAAGAATCATCAGAAATTATAGCAAAATCAAAAGCAGTTAAGGCTTCCTTATCCATTTCTTTGGCAGTATACAATTTACCTAATTGATGCCAAGCAATTTCAGAATAAGGGTTACGCTCTAAATAGTCATTTAGATAAGCTATACCACCATCAAAGTCTTCTAAAAACTCAAAACAATAAATTACATTGTATAGTGAAGAATAATCCTTGTCATCAACCTCTATGCATTTGATAAAATTCTTTTTAGCATTTTCAAAATCATCCAAAAACAGATATTCCATTCCTAAAAGCGAATAAATATCAAAACTGTTATCAGCAATATATAATGCTTCTATAAGCATGTTTATAGCTCCTTGATGGTCATCCTTTTTAGAGAGAATATTTGCTCTTTGAATATAAATTTCTTCGTTGGTAGCATCTATTTCTTGAAGTTGGTTTAGTATTTTTTCTGCGCTATCAAAATCGTCTTCGAATACTAAAACCTCGACATTTAATAATTTTAACTCAATTGCATTTGGGTGTTGTTGCAAACCAATTTGGATGGCTTTTTTACCTAACGAAATCTTACCAGTATTTAAATAATGGTGAATGATATCTTCAAAGTCCTCAGCATCAAAGAAGTATATATCATCTGTTTTGAGCATAGACTCAAACTTATGTACAGAACTATCAGGTTGCTCGTTGGGTTGTAACGCCATAAAAACTTATAGGTTTTACTGCGAACTAAAATAGCCCTTTAATGGATGTTTTTTTGTCCTTGAATGAGGTTTGTTATCAACAAATTAGTTAACAGTTTGAGCCCTGTATTGGTCTAGTATTTCAATGATTTGTGAACAACCTTTTTCAATTTCTTCTTTAGAAATAGTCAAGGGAGGTGATATTCTAACCGCTCTAGACTCAAACAACAACCAAAATAAAATGAGTTTTTTCTTGGCAGCGGTGAGGATAAGGTAATTTGCAATTTCTGGCTTTTTAAAAAGTAATGCGAGCATTAAACCTTTTCCTCTTACTTCTGTAATTAATGGATGTACTAAAAGGGTTCTAAATAGCTTTTCTTTATCGAGAGTATCTTTAATAAGATGGCTTTCAGTAATTTCTTTTAAAGTAGCCAAACTTGCTGCTGCAATAACAGCATTGCCTCCAAAAGTAGTTATATGACCCAATTTAGGGTTTTCTTGTAGTGCTGCCATTATTTTGTTAGAAGAAACAAATGCACCAACAGGTAAACCACCAGCCATACCTTTACCTACTACTAAAATATCTGGCACTATGTTATAATGTTCAAAAGCAAAGAGTTTACCTGTACGGCCAAAACCTGGTTGAATTTCATCAAGAATAAATAGGGCTCCTACTTCATTACATTTTTTTCTAATTTTAAGGAGATAATCATTCTTTGGAAGAATAAATCCTGCTCCACCTTGTATGGTTTCTAAAATAACTGCTGCTGTCTTTTGGGTAATTTTTTGAATGTCATTTTCGTCATTAAATTGTAAAAAATGTACATCAGGAATTAAAGGTCTAAAAGTACTTTTTCGCTCTTCATATCCGCTAACACTTAAGCTACCCATAGTATTACCATGATAGGCATTTTTAGCAGCAATTAGCTCTGTACGACCTGTATATCTTCTTGCTAATTTTAAGGCTCCTTCTATGGCTTCCGTGCCAGAATTAACCAGATAGGTGGTCTGTAAATTGTCAGGAAGGAATGAAGCCAGAAGTTTAGTGTAAGCTACTGCAGGTTCTTGTACATACTCACCATACACCATTACATGTAAGTATTTTTCTGTTTGTTGTTGTATAGCTTCTACTACTTTTGGATGACAGTGTCCAAGAATAGAGGCAGATACACCAGCAATAAAATCTAAATGCGGATTCCCTTTTGTGTCATAAATATAACTGCCTTTGGCATGCGAAATTTCTAGCGCTAATGGATGCGGAGTGGTTTGAGCTTGGTATTTGAAGAAATCATCTTTCATTCATAAAAATTCAGGTTTAAAGGTATTCTAAATCCTGTTATTTTTGGTAGTACTTACTTTTTTTACCACTGGTCTTTTTGTTTTTAGACCTTTAGAATTTGGTTTTTCTTGTTTATTAGGATTTGGTATACCGCTTCGTTCTTGCTCTTCGGTATCAATATCAAAAGAAGCATCAATACCTCTAATTTTTACAAGTTGTATGTTGTTGTCGTCTTCATCAAAAATATCGTCTTTACTTAAAATTTGCTCATCGCCACGCCATATAAAGCCTTTTAATTTTCTGCTATCTACTGGGAGGTCTGTTTCTGGAAAAATATCCCCATCTGGATTAGTATAAAAAATGAGCTCATCAATATCGCTATTCTCCATATGCATTCTAATTTTACTACATATGGTTTTGTCTATACCAATTAGTTCTTGCTCATCATTGTACAGGTAGTATATAACCTCTGTGTTTTTAACTAAATCAATAATCTTTAATTCATTCTCAATAAACTTACCAAATAAATCTTTTCCTTTTGCTTGGTTATAGCCTGTTTTACTTATGGTATCTAATGATATTATAAAAGCATTATTGAGCACTTTAAGCGAGTCTAATTTTTCGGTTTCTAAGTTAGAAATTAGGTGTATACTATCACCAGTCATTTGATTGTCTATACTCCATAGAATAGGGTCTGTTATTAATTGCGTAATACCAGTTTTTTCTTCGGAATGAATAGAGTCACATTTGCCTGCTAAATCTTTCTTGTAAAATTTTGCATTTCTAAAGGCTCTTATAATTCTTGCTTCTGGTTTCCCAGTAACCATTAGCGTATCTCCATGAATATAAACCGAATCTTGTTGTACTAGATTAATAGCAAAAGCTCTTTTAGTTACGAATACAGAATCTTTTTCTTTAAAAACTTCGGCATAATGTCCTCTTATTATACCTTTGTTTATAGTATCTGTAACCTTAATATTATTTGTAGCAGACGCAAAAGAAGAGGCTTTGTCAAAATAGACACTGTCTCCTTCTATAATTCTATTGCTATAGTCTATCCTTGTGTTTTTTACCCCATAACCCTTTTCGACTTTGGTGTCATAAAAACCTCTTTCGCAGTAGATTTTATATTCTTCGCCAACAATGGTAGAAGGGCCATACATGTATGCGTTTTTAGAAACACGATAATAATCTAATTGATCAGAATCAATAATATATTCTGGATTGTCTATGTGCACTTTTTTTCTAAACTGTACTTTTTTTAATTCTGTAAAGTAAGTGCCAATTATACTTGTAAGTACGTTTACAGAATCTACTACTTTACCACCCGCAGGATAATACGATTCTTGTTTTTCTCTATTAAAATACAAGGTGTCTGTAGTAAGCGTCATTTGGCCATCAGCAAGACTTACACTTTCCCAAGCTTTAGCAATTTTTGTATCGCCACTATAGGTCATCTTACCGCTATTCATTTCAATAGAATCACCTTGCTGTAAACGTACATTCCCTATGGCACGCATTCTATTTTCTTTGTTGTAAAATATAGCGATGTCACACCATAAATCAGCACCTTGATGTTCAAATTGTACTTGGCGTTCCTCATCGCGATTAAAAATAATTGCACCAGGAAATTTTTCTTCATCTTTACTAGAGTTTGCTCCATAGACAAGCGTAATTTCTCTGGCTTCCGGTTTCTTATCTTCTTGGGCGACTAAGATAGATGCGAGAAATAGAAAATTGAAAAAGAGTATATGCTTCAAATCCATATGAATTTAACCAAAAATAGGATTTTTGGTTAAGGTATGTACTGCTGTTTAGAAAGGTTTAGCAAATTTACCTATGTATCGTTTGCGTTCTATCAGGTCCTACAGAAACAATTTTAATAGGAATGTTTAATTCTTTTTCTAAGAATTCAATGTACTCATTAAGTTCTTTTGGGAATTCTGATACATTTCGCATTTTAGTTAAATCTTCTTTCCAACCTTTAAATTCGGTGTATACAGGGCTAACATTATCTTCTTCTATATTAAAAGGTAGATGGGTGATGGTTTCACCTTTATACTTATATGCAGTACACACTTTTAAGGTTTTAAAGCCAGAAAGAACATCTCCTTTCATCATGCTTAATTGTGTTACACCATTAACTTGACAGGCATATTTAAGAGCGACTAAATCTAACCACCCGCAACGTCTAGGACGGCCTGTTACTGCTCCAAATTCATGACCAATACGCGCCATGTCTTTACCAGTTTTATCAAATAGTTCGGTTGGGAATGGTCCAGAACCAACTCTTGTAGTATAGGCTTTAAAAATGCCAAATACTTCTCCAATTCTATTTGGCGCAACACCTAATCCGGTGCAGGCACCAGATGCTGTTGTATTAGATGAGGTTACAAAAGGATAGGTTCCAAAATCAATATCTAATAATGAGCCTTGTGCACCTTCGGCTAGTATTGTTTTATTATTTATTAACGCTTGGTTTAAATATTCTTCGCTATCTATAAATTGTAATCCTTTTAAGCGTTCTACAGCAGAGAAGAATTCTTCTTCCATCTCTTTAAGGTCGTATTGAATATCAACATTATAGAAGCCAATCATTGCTTCGTGTTTGTTAGCTAAAGCTCTATATTTTTCTTTCCAATTGGATAATTCTAAATCTCCAATACGAATACCATTACGGCCAGTTTTGTCCATATACGTGGGACCAATTCCTTTTAAGGTAGAGCCTATTTTTGCTTTTCCTTTAGCTGTTTCTGATGCAGCGTCTAATAAACGGTGCGTTGGTAGAATAACATGTGCTTTTCTAGAGATAATAAGTTTAGATGTATAGTCTAAATTAAATTTATCTAAACCATCTAATTCTTGAACAAAAACAACAGGGTCAATTACAACACCATTGCCTATAACATTTGTAGAATTATCATGAAAAATTCCCGAAGGTATCGTTCTTAAAACGTGTTTTATACCATCAAATTCCAAGGTGTGCCCTGCATTAGGACCTCCTTGAAAACGGGCAATAATAGAATAGTTTTTAGTAAGTACATCAACAATTTTTCCTTTTCCTTCGTCTCCCCATTGGAGTCCAAGCAATAAATCTACCATGAATTCTTTAGCTTATTCGGTTACGTTTTATTCTTTGTTTTTGGTTCCGTAGAAATATAATGAGTGCGTATTGATATTAATATCAAAAACCTCTTCTATTGTTTTTTTTATCGATTGAATTCGTGGATCGCAAAATTCTATTACTTCACCAGTATCGGTTAAAATAACATGATCGTGCTGTCTGTCAAAATAAGACTTTTCGTATTGCGCTTGGTTTTTACCAAATTGGTGTTTTCTCACCAACTTACAATCTAAAAGTAATTCTATAGTGTTGTATAATGTAGCTCTACTAACACGATAGTTTTTAGTTTTCATTTTAATGTATAGTGACTCTACATCAAAATGATCTTCACTTTCATATATTTCTTGTAATATGGCATAACGCTCGGGAGTTTTTCTATGCCCATTTTCTTCTAAAAACGTAGTAAATACGTTTTTTACGATTTCTTGATTTTTAGTGTTTTTCATTCCAATACTCCCAATACTATCTTGCAAATGTACAGTTAAAAATTAAATCCTAATCACTTTATCGATACCTTCAATTTTCTTTAAATTGGTTACTAATTTTTTTAGAATCATTTTATTTTTAACAACAACCGTAATTTTACCTGAGAATGTGCCACCATCGGTACTAAAATTTAAGTTTCGCATGTTTACATGCATGTTATCAGAAATAATATTAGTAATCTCATTTATAAGTCCCAAGTTGTCAATTCCTGTGAGAGAAATTTCTGCCGAAAAGTCTTCTTTGGTAGAATCAATCCATTTGGCAGACATAATTCTATAGGCATAATTAGACTGTAATGCAATGGCATTAGGGCAATTTTTAGTATGCACTTTTATACCCTCAGTAACGCTCAAAAAACCAAAAACTTCATCTCCGGGAATTGGGTTACAACATGGTGAGAGGGTATAGTTTAACTTTTCTTCTTCGCTTCCAAAAACGAGCATATCATATTTAGAGGTAATCTCGTCTTTATCTATCCCCTCAGGTATGGGTGTTTTTCGTATTCTATTTTTAAAGAAACTTATAAATGCATTATTATAAGTAGATACAAAATCTTTAATCTTTTGGTTATCAATAGCACCATTGCCTACTCTAAAAAATAAATCTAGACTAGTTTTTAGTTTAAAGAAGATGACCATCTTGTTAAGGACATCTTCGTTGAGGGTTATTTTTTGCGATTTTAATTTTCTCCTAAGAATTTCTTTTCCTTCTTCTGCAATTTCCTTTTTCTCTTCACGCAAAGAAGATCTTATTTTAGAGCGAGCTCTTGCAGTATTAGCGTAGTCTAACCAGTTTTGGTTTGGCTTTACGGTTTCTGATGTTATAATTTCTACTTGATCACCACTATTAAGCGTAGTATTTAAAGGAACCAGCTTGCCATTTACTTTAGCTCCTCTTGTTTTCATACCTACTTGGGTGTGAATATGAAAGGCAAAATCTAAAGGGGAAGCACCTTTAGGAAGCGATTTTAATTCTCCTTGCGGGGTAAACACAAAAATTTCTTTTGAATATAAATTGAGTTTAAATTCCTCAACAAAATCGACAGCACTAATATTAGCACTTTCTAATGCTTCTTGTAAACGGTTTAACCATATTTCTATTCCTTGTTCTTTTTGGTTACCATGCTTGTATTTAAAATGAGCCGCGTAGCCTTTTTCTGCTATTTCGTGCATACGCTCGCTCCGAATTTGCACTTCTACCCATTTGCCTTGTGGTCCCATAACTGTAATATGCAAAGCCTCATACCCAGTTGATTTAGGAGAAGTAATCCAATCTCTTAGTCGAACAGGGTTTGGAGTAAAATGTTCGGTAACGATGGAATAAATTTTCCAAGCTAAAAACTTTTCGTTTTTACTATCCGATTTATATATAATACGAATAGCAAACTTGTCAAAAATCTCATCAAAAGCAATATTTTGCGCTACCATTTTTTTTCTGATAGAGAAAATAGACTTCATGCGCCCCTTTACATTATAATTTAAGCCTTCTTCATCTAGCGAATCACGAATTACTTTAGTAAAAGTATCTATATACTGTTTCTGTTCTTCTTCAGAATCTTCTACCTTGTCACGAATGTCATTATAGACTTCTGGTTCTGTATATTTTAAGCTTAAATCTTCTAGTTTCGTTTTAATATTATAAAGGCCAATTCTATGTGCTAAAGGAGCATAGATATATAAGGTTTCAGAAGCTATTTTAACTTGTTTATGCTCTGGCATTGCATCCATAGTGAGCATATTATGGTACCTATCGGCAATTTTTATAATAATTACTCTAACATCATCATTAAGTGTCAACAGCATTTTTCTAAAGTTTTCTGCTTGCTGACTTATGTTTTTATCTTTTTTTAAATGCGAAATTTTAGTAAGTCCATTGACAATGCGAGCTACAGTTTCACCAAAAATTCGCTCAATATCATCTAGGGTGTAAGGCGTATCCTCAACAACGTCGTGTAAAAGTGCCGCCGCAATAGAAACTGCATCTAAACCAATTTCAGAGGCTACTATTTTTGCAACTGCAATTGGATGAAAAATATAGGCTTCGCCCGATTTTCTACGTTGTTCTTTATGTGCATCTACGGCAGTATCAAAGGCAGAGCGTAACAATTTTTTATCCTCAGCGGATAGTGATTGATAGCTTATGCGAAGTAGTTCTTTATACTGCTTTGCAATCTGCTTGTTTTCTATTTCTATTGCTTCTGCCGTCATATTAGATTAAAATTACCATAATCTTTACAGCTAAGCAACAAAAACTATGCCTTTAGATTACGAATACGCTCAATTAGCGGTGGATGAGAATAATGCATAAAAACATATGCGGAATGAGGGGTTAAATTACTCAAGTTATTTTTTGAAAGTTTTTTTAAGGATGTGATAAGTGGTTCGGCAGCATAGGTGTCTTTTGCATAGTTATCTGCCTGAAACTCAAATTTTCTAGATAAAAAATTCATCAATAAGCCCGTAATTGTAGATATAGGGCTGTAGAGAAGAACAAAACCTATTAATGCTGCATGAAAGCTTGGTTTTGCTACTCCTATAGACAGTGAGAGTTCTGGGTTATTAACAAAAATAGATAGTATAAAGAGTGTAAAACCTGTTAGTATGACGCTTGCAAAGAGATTAAAAATGATATGTTTTCTTTTGTAATGCCCTACTTCATGGGCTAGAACAGCAACAATTTCATCTTCGTTTAAATCATTTATCAGTGTATCAAAAAGTGTTATTCTTTTTTGTTTTCCAAAACCAGAAAAGTATGCATTTGCTTTTGTAGAGCGTTTAGAACCATCAATCACAAAAATATTATCCAATTCAAAACCAATTTTTTGGGCATAAGTCTCTATAGCAGTTTTTAAGCTTCCTAATTCTAATGGGGTTTGCTTGTTAAATAGTGGAACTATTAATTTGCTGTAAAAAAGGTTCATAAAAACAGTTAAGAGTGTAATAAGCCCCCATGCATACAACCAAAAATTGCTTCCAGACCATTTTAAAAATAGCATCACTAAAGCTAAAAGACCTCCGCCAAGTACTACAGTCATTAGCATTCCTTTTATTAAATCTAGAAAAAATAATTTTTTAGTGGTTTTATTAAATCCAAATTTTTCTTCAATAACAAAGGTTTTGTAAAATGTAAACGGTATTCCTACTAAGCTACTTCCTAAAACTATACTACCAAAAAATACTAGTGCTATTAAAATTGGGTTGTTGGTAAGGCTTCTTGCCAATTGATCTATCCATTCAAAACCTCCAAATAGCAAAAAGAAAAGTGTAAGGCTAAAGGAGAATAAATCATTTAGAATCCCAAAACGATAATTGGTCTTTTTATAGGCTTGCGCCTTTTTATATTCTTCTTTATCAAAAACATCATTAAGCTCTTCTGGTACAGCTTCTTGGTATCTTTTGGCATTTAAGTAATCTAAAAAAGTATCCATAAGATACTGCGCTATTAAAATACCAATAATGATATTAAAGAGTAATTTACTGTCCATAGTGAATTAAAAACCGCGTTGCCTTTTCGCTTCAAAGATAAGTATTGCAGCAGAGACAGATACATTCATAGAATCTATATCGCCTTGCATAGGGATAATAATGTTTTGGTCGGCATTGTCTAACCAAGTTTTAGAGAGTCCTATTGCTTCTGTACCAACTACTATTGCACTTGCAGGTTTAAAATCTACCGTAACATAATTTTTAGCGGCAGATAAAGCCGCACAGTTAATAGCAATAGTATTCTTTTTTAAAAATGAAAGTATTTCTTCTGTGCTACCTATACCTATTTGCGTTGTAAACAAACAGCCTACACTAGACCTAATAATATTTGGATTGTATAAGTCTGATTTAGGGTTTGCAATGAGCACAGCATCTAAATTAGCAGCATCTGCCGTACGAAGTAGAGCGCCTATATTTCCTGGTTTTTCAGGAGCTTCTGCTACAAGAATAAGTGGATTTTTATTTTTAAAAGAAAGTGATTCTAAGCGATGTTCTTTAGATTTCACGATGGCGATTATCCCTTCTGTAGTTTCGCGATAGGCTAATTTTTGATACACATTTTTAGAAATTTCAATCTGCTCGTAAGCTTTGCTATTGATGTTGTCAATTATAGCAGTACAATACAGTACAGTCTCTATTTGATATCCATTTTTTTGAGCGTATTCTAGTTCTCGAAGTCCTTCAATGATAAAAAGCCCTGTTTTTTTACGTTCTCTAGACTTTTCTTTAAGCAGTAACACCTTTTTTACTAGGGGATTCTGAAGGCTGGTAATCTTTTTTTGCATCTCCACAGGATAAATGTAGCTATTCTTGTATATTTATAATAGTCTTTTCGACGTATACCAAAACTAAAAAACATGAAAAAACACATTTTACTTTTATTGATTGTTCCATTTATAGCCTGTAAACCTTCTAAAAAAGAAGCAGTTAAGGAAACCATTGTTGATGCTGTTAGCATACAAAAAGAATATCCAGAAGCTATGCAAAAAGTTTTTGATGCGCATGGTGGTATTGCAGATTGGAATGCACAACGCACACTTTCTTTTACAATTCCAAAACCTGATAATGCCGAAGTACATACGGTTGATTTATTGAATAGAAACGAGCATATCGCTACACCAAAATATACTTTAGGTTTTGATGGTAAACCATGGGTTTTAAATGGTGAAGAAGAGTATAAAGGAAACCCAGAATTCTACCATAATTTAATGTTTTATTTCTATGCAATGCCTTTTGTAGTTGGTGATGATGGTATTAATTATAGTGATACTGATGATTTGGTTTTTGAAGGTAAAAACTACCCAGGCATTAGAATTAGCTATAATGATGGCGTAGGTACCTCACCTAAAGATGAGTATTTTATTCATTATGATGCTGATACAAATCAAATGGCATGGTTAGGTTATACTGTTACCTATAGAAGTGGTGAAAAATCGGATAAAGTAAATTGGATTCGTTATAACGATTGGGCAAACTACAATGGTTTAGCTATACCAAATTCTATTTCGTGGTATAAAGTAGAGGAGGGTACTATAACTGAACTACGTAATACTGTTCCTTTTGAAAATGTAATTGTATCTAAAGAAGCAAAGCCTGCAAGTTTTTATCAAAAGCCAGAGGCTGCAACATACTTTACCAGACCAGAATAATTTTTTATTGTTTCAAAACCCAATCGATAGCTTCGGTAATCACTTCTATTAAATGTGAATTTCCGTCCCTGTCAAAATATGCGTGGTCATAACCTTCATACTCTTTATAAAATAAATTTGTTTTCCCTTTTTTGATGAAACTTTCATTAAGAGTTCTGGCAGAAATTGGCGGTGCCATTATATCTTTACTTCCTTGAGCTAAATAAATTGGGATTGTTAAATCTAAAAGGCAATTTTCTAATCTTAAATCTATAATTGAATTCCACCATGCATACGTATTGTCAGCACCGCTGTACGATTTTGAAAAAATTGGCTCTTTTTAAATTATTTGCAAGGAGTCTTTAACAACGTTAATTTTCTTTTTTACCTCTACATTTGATGCTCCATCAGCTTTTATTTGCAAACCACTTGAAATAGGCCAAGCTTCACCAAAATTTAGTCCTCCACCAAAAGAAAATATGGATAATCCTTTCACATCAGGATAGAAGCAAGCTAGCATTCCACCTAAAAGCCCACCTTCTGAGCCGCCAACTACATAAATTTCACCATTCCACCATTCTGCATGTATTCGCATGTATTGAAGAACACGTAAATAGTCATAAAGCCGGTTATAAATGGTGTTGTTTACAATATATTCTTGAGTTAATTTGTCACCCGAATCTCCTAATTTTACACCTTGTTTTTCAATTGCCAATCCAACAACTTTCTTTTCAAATTGCCCAATAAGACCTAGAAAGCCTTCTGTATTGGAATCATAACCACTTCCTTGACAAAATAGCATAATGGGCATTTTATCTGCTGTTGGCTTGTTGTGATAAACGTCTATATAAGAATCATTCAAGCGTTTAACTTTTAAATGAATAGGTTGTTTGTGTTCATTTTCTTGTGCAAGACAATTTGTTATTAGGCTTAAAAGAAAGATTAGTACAAGTGCATTAATTCGAATTCCCATAATTGTATTTTCTTATATAGATGTAGAAATATATCAAAGGGTTGCCTGATGTGGTTTTTTAGCTGAATGTGTCACATGGCGTTTATGTATGGCTAGTAGTGTTGGAGCGTGGCTTTTTATTTTAGATTCAGTTGCCAAGAAACTCCAAATTGATCTTCAATAAAACCAAATTTTTGACTGAAACCATAATTGTTTAATGGCATCATAACTTTTCCGTTTTCTGATAATTTTGCGAATAAACGTTCAAGTTCACTTTCACTGTTACATTCCACATAATTAGAAACTGCTGGTGTAAAATCCCAATCATGAATAGCAGGGCTATCACTACACATAAATAGTTTTCCATTTAAATTAAATGTGGCATGCATTACTGTACCTTCTTTTCCCGGTCCGTTTTTATCCCAGCGTTTTATATCCTCAATTTTGGAATTGTCAAACAGTGCTACATAAAAGTTCATGGCTTGTTCTGCATTCTCTTTTTGAAATGTCAAGAATGTAGCTATTTGCCCTTTTTTATTATTTGGATTTAGTTTTTTTAAATTATCAAGTTCAGCTTGCAATTGCTTTAAGTCCTCACTATTTTCATTGTTCTGTTTTAAGTCAGAACAACTAAATAGTATTAGGATTAAAAACAGTATTGAGATAATTCTTTTCATTTTTGGTTCGTAAAATGAATTACTTTTTTGTTTTAATTAGGTAGTAATCTTCCATGTAATTCCAAATTTATCAATACAGTTACCATAATAGGACCCCCAGAATGTAGTATGCATTGGTAATGTTTTTTGTCCACCTTCAGAGAGTTCGTTAAATAGCCTGTCAGCTTCATTTTTACCGTCAGTATGAATGATAAGACCAAAGTTGCTATATCCTTTAGACTTTTCATATCCTTCTGTATGGTCAGCTCCATTCAAACATGTTTCTTTACTAATATCCAAAGTGATATGCATAATTTTTTCTTCATCCGTTTCTTTGAATATGTGTCTGTCTTTTTTTGGAACATCTTTATAGCGTCCAATGTATGATATCTTTGTACAAAAGACGTTTTCATAAAAATTGAAGGCTTCTTCACAATTTCCGTCAAAGTAGATGTATGGATTTATTGTTGCCATAAAAGAGTAGTTCTAATCATTTTATTTGTGTTGTAGCAGGGTTTTTATTCCAATTTTAAGTCCATAATTTTTCTCACTGTATTATTTTCAAATTCCACCACGGTCAAAGTCGTTACAGTTCCTTTTATAGCAAAATCATTTTTATTCCATTCATCAACCATTTTTTTGCATTCTAACTTATTTAGAGAATTTCCAATGCCAATATGAGGGATAAAATCTAAATCTAGTCTATGATTTTCTTTAAGTTTTTCGCTATAAAGTCCATCGTGTATTTTAATGAATTTACTAAAACCCTCGTCAGGCACAAGAAAGGTGTGGTAATACTCATTAAAGGCATCTTTATTTATTGTGGCACAGCGCAGAACAAAATCAAATGCACTAAATTTTTTAGATAAACGCTCAATTTCGCTCAAAAAATCTGATTCCTTTTGGTCAAAAATTGGAAAAACAATGGTGAAATGCGGTTCAACAACCGAATAGTAAAGTTCATCATTTTTCTTCCTATATTCTTGAATTAAATCAAAATCTGATTGCTCTATTTTTGGATATGCTAAAACTAAAAATGCCATTCTTTTCTATCTTTTGGTTGCTTTTTCAGCTTTAGTTGAATCTGTCACAACTTGTTTGTATACGATTTAGTTGCGTGTTT
>CAZLUS010000015.1:0-19320 GCA_964562775.1 uncultured Flavobacteriaceae bacterium
GATATAAGTTATAGTTTGCATAAAAAAGAGCAGCACATCTTTAAAATTAACATAACTAATTGAAAATTAACACATAATATTTTTTTGTATGATTCCATTTATACAAAAATGTATACCATTTATACATGTATTTAAAAGATGCACAAACTTACTTTATACCTTAGTGTCGACTTTTTAAAGTCAACAACAACCAAACCTAAGAATGAAAAAATGTCTGATATTATTTGTGTTTTTTCTAGTAACGCTATTATTAGCAGCAGCTTGTGAACAACAAATAACAAATGAATTAGAGGAAACAACATCACTCGAATAAAAGAGTTATTGACAATATATCAACCTGCGTACGGCCAGCCAAACATACCTAGTATGTGTGAAATAGTCTCGGTCATTTAAGCTTATGTTTTAAGTAAGGGTTTCGGGGGAACTACCCAGCTTTTTTTATAAGTTACTGTGAATGACTCGGCCGTACGATTTGGTGATACAATTTTAAGACCAAAAGGTATTTAAAAAAAGATACTTTTTGGTCTTTTTTATTTGTTCATTTTAACATAAAAAGTTATTAGCAGAATTAATTTCTACAACGCAGCAAACATCACTTCTCAAGGTAGATTTCAACATGTTGTGTTAAAAACTTTGCTCTCCATAAGCTCAAACAAACTTTACAAATCAATAACATTTTTGAATATTTGTTAGTCCCTACCGCAAGGTAATTCTCAGTCCTAATTATTATAATTTAAATAGAATACTATGTCAGCTGCTATTGAGCCTATCTTAGAAGAAAATGAAGACCGATTTGTTATCTTCCCTATTAAACACGATGATTTATGGGAATGGTATAAAAAATGTGAGGCTTGTTTTTGGACAGCAGAAGAAATTGACCTTGGGGAAGACTTAACAGATTGGAATGACAAGTTAAATGATGATGAACGCTATTTCATTAAGCATATTTTAGCATTTTTTGCAGCATCAGACGGTATAGTAAATGAGAATTTAGCAGAAAACTTTGTAAGTGAAGTGCAATATGCAGAAGCTAAATTTTTCTACGGTTTTCAGATTATGATGGAAAACATTCATTCTGAAACATATTCACTTTTAATAGACACCTATGTAAAAGATGAAAAAGAGAAAAATGTATTGTTTAAGGCTATAGAAAATTTCCCTGCCATTAAGAAAAAAGCAGATTGGGCATTGAATTGGATAGAATCGCCAAGTTTTGCAGAACGTTTAATTGCTTTTGCAGCTGTAGAAGGAATTTTCTTTTCAGGAGCATTCTGTTCTATTTTTTGGTTAAAGAAGAGAGGATTAATGCCTGGCCTTACATTTTCTAACGAATTAATCTCAAGAGACGAAGGAATGCATTGTGATTATGCAGTACACCTTCATAATAAACATTTGATTAATAAAGTTCCTAAAGAACGTATTACTGCTATACTAACGGATGCTTTAAATATTGAACGTGAATTTATTACAGAATCGCTCCCTGCAAGTTTAATAGGGATGAATTCTAAATTAATGACACAATATTTAGAGTTTGTAACGGATCGACTTTTAGTTGAGTTAGAATGTGAGAAAGTATATAATGCAACAAATCCGTTTGATTTTATGGATATGATTTCCCTGCAAGGAAAAACTAATTTCTTTGAAAAAAGAGTTGCTGAGTACCAGAAAGCTGGTGTAATGAATAAGGATGAAGATGATCAAAAAATTAGTTTCGACGCAGATTTTTAGATAATTTTAGTAACCAGCAAAGTATTCTATTACAATATTTTGCTTTTTGCTCTTAAGCAAATAACACCCAACAGTAACTACTACAAGTTACCCCTTGTAAGTAGTTAACGACTATATAATTTATAAATAAAAAACACAGTAGCCACATGTATGTAGTAAAAAGAGACGGAAGAAAAGAGTTGATAATGTTCGATAAGATAACAGCTCGAGTACGAAAATTATGCTATGGACTTAATGCCCTTGTAGACCCATTAAAAGTCGCTATGCGAGTTATAGAAGGTCTTTATGATGGGGTTACCACTTCAGAGTTAGATAATTTAGCAGCAGAAATTGCAGCAACGATGACTACTACACATCCTGACTACGCAAAACTAGCTGCACGTATATCCGTTTCTAACTTACATAAGAACACTAAAAAATCCTTTTCTGAAACTATGAAGGATTTATATGAATATGTAAATCCGAGAACTGGAAAGAAAGCACCTTTACTTTCAGATGAAGTATATAAAGTAATTTCTAAAAATGCAGAAAGACTAGATTCTACTATAATTTATAACCGTGATTTTGGCTACGATTATTTTGGTTTTAAAACATTAGAACGTTCTTATTTATTAAAAGTAAATGGGCAAATAGCAGAGCGTCCACAACACATGTTAATGCGTGTATCTGTAGGTATTCATGTAGATGATTTAGATGCTGCTATTGAAACTTATGAGTTGATGTCTAAAAAATATTTTACACATGCAACCCCAACATTATTTAACTCAGGAACACCAAAACCACAAATGTCTTCTTGTTTTTTATTAGCAATGAAAGAAGATAGTATAGATGGTATATATGACACTTTAAAGCAAACAGCTAAAATTTCTCAATCTGCAGGAGGTATAGGATTGTCTATCCATAATATACGTGCTCGTGGATCATACATTGGTGGAACAAACGGAACTTCAAATGGAATTGTTCCTATGCTAAAAGTATTTAACGATACGGCCCGTTATGTAGATCAAGGTGGTGGTAAGCGAAAAGGTAGCTTTGCTATCTATATGGAACCTTGGCATGCAGATATCTATGACTTTTTAGACTTAAAAAAGAATCACGGTAAAGAAGAAATGCGTGCCCGCGATTTGTTTTATGCCATGTGGGTTTCAGATTTGTTCATGAAACGTGTAGAGGCTAATGATGATTGGACTTTAATGTGTCCAAATGAATGTCCAGGACTTTTTACAAACCATAGCGAAGAGTTTGAAAAATTATATACCAAGTATGAAGCAGAGGGTAAAGGTAGAAAAACGGTAAAAGCACGAGAACTTTGGGAGAAAATTTTAGAATCTCAGATTGAAACAGGAACACCTTACATGCTGTATAAAGATGCAGCAAACCGTAAGAGTAACCAAAAGAATTTAGGAACTATACGTTCTTCTAATCTTTGTACGGAGATTTTAGAGTACACTTCGCCAGATGAAGTAGCAGTATGTAATTTAGCTTCTATAGCCTTACCAATGTTTGTTAAGAATGGTGCGTTTGATCATAAAGAATTATTTAAAGTAACAAAGAGAGTTACTAAAAACTTAAATAAGGTAATTGACAGAAACTATTATCCAGTGAAAGAAGCTGAAAATTCTAATATGCGCCATAGACCTATTGGTTTAGGAGTGCAAGGTTTAGCCGATGCTTTTATTATGTTACGCTTACCATTTACAAGTGATGAGGCAAAAAAATTAAATCAAGAGATTTTTGAAACGATATACTTTGCTGCTGTAACTGCATCAATGGAAGCAGCTAAAGCTGAAGGCACGTATTCTTCGTATGAGGGTTCTCCTATAGCTCAAGGAGAATTTCAACATAACCTATGGGGAATTAAAGATGAAGAACTATCTGGTCGTTGGGACTGGGGAAAACTTCGTAAAGAAGTAAAGAAAAATGGTGTGCGTAATTCACTTTTAGTTGCACCTATGCCAACTGCATCAACTTCGCAAATTTTAGGAAACAATGAGTGTTTTGAGCCATATACTTCTAATATTTATACCAGAAGAGTACTCTCGGGAGAGTTTATTGTAGTTAACAAACACCTTTTAGAAGATTTAGTTGGTCTTGGCCTTTGGAACGAAAGCATGAAGCAAGAACTTATGCGTGCAAATGGCTCTATTCAACATATAGAAACAATACCACAAGACATTAGAGACTTGTATAAAACAGTATGGGAACTTAGTATGAAAGACATTATAGACATGTCTAGACATAGAGGTTACTTTATTGATCAAAGTCAGTCTTTAAACTTATTTATGGAGAATGCTAACTATTCTAAACTAACATCTATGCACTTTTACGCATGGAAGAGCGGACTTAAAACAGGGATGTATTATTTAAGAACTAAAGCTGCTGTTGATGCTATTAAGTTTACATTAGACAATACTAAGAAAAAAGAAGTGCCAGTTAGTGTTGCTGCTGAGGCAGAAGCAACAGCTGCTGACCCAAAAGCAGCAGAAAATATGAAAGTGAACCCTACTCCTGTAGCGCAACAAGAGGTTGACATTCAGCCTATGACTCCTGCCGAAATGAAAGAAATGATTGCACGTGCAAAAGAAGGTCAAGCAGATGATGATTGTCTAATGTGTGGATCATAATAGATTAGTTTTTTTAGAATAAAATACTTTTCTATGGTGAGGAAAGTAAAAACCTTATAAAATAAAAGCCCTTTCTATTTAGAAAGGGCTTTTAAGCTTTTGTATGTTGTTATATTAAAGAGACCACGCTTTTCCTTGTGTTAATTCATTAACATCGCCACATGCTATATATTCTCCTGGCAAAGGCAAATAAGCAAGAACTTCTTCACCAACATATTCAGAAGATTTATAAGCCCATGTAGCCATATTTCTAATATTTCCAGCAAATTCATAACAAGCAACGTCTTCATCTAATGTTGCAGTTTCGCCAGCCATAGCGGCTTTTGTATAAGCTGTAAGTGCTTCACCGTGAGCTTTTTCTTCAACGTCAGAACGTTTTGTTAAGTATTTAGATAAAGCAGCTTCAAAATCTACGCCTTCAATATCTAATAAGCTTTTTTTACCCGAATCAGCAAGGATTTTACTCATGAATTTATCCATAAAAACATTCATAAAACCTTGTTGTTCTTCTGGCAATACATTTTTAGCGAACTCATCAATAAATACATGAACATTAACTTCAGTAGCCGACGGAGTGTCTGTTTTTGGCAGAATTACATCAACCATTTGTGCTAAAGCATAGCCTTTGTCTTTATCAAAATAACTAGGAATCCACTCCGCATAGGGAGCTCTTTCTTTACAACTTTGTACTAGTCCTAATAATGTTGGAGTGGCAACAGCATAGCCAAATACCATCCCCATATTTTTAAGTGCAGATCTTCTTTCCATTAGATGTTTCCTTTTTTAAGTTCTTGAGCTGCATGGTTAGCTGCTCTTGCCGTAAAGGCCATATATGTTAACGATGGGTTTACACAAGAAGCTGAGGTCATAAAAGCACCATCAGTTACATAAACGTTTTTACATGCATGTACTTGGTTATACTCGTTTACGACAGATGTTTTTGGATTACTCCCCATTCTTGCCGTGCCCATTTCATGAATACCAAGCCCTAATGCGTATGAGTTGTTGTATGGTTCTATTTCACGCGCACCAGATTTTTCTAGCATTTTTACAGCTTGATCCATCATGTCTTTTCTCATATTTATCTCGTTCTGCTTTATTTCAGCATCAAAAGTAACCGTTGGGAGCCCCCATTGGTCTAACTTATCATAATCCAAAGTCATTTTATTATCATGGTAAGGTAAAATTTCACCAAAGGCAAGCATATTCATATTCCAACCACCAGGTTTTAGTATGGTTTCTTTGTATTCTTTTCCAAAAGAAGCTTCAGCAATCATATCCTCATAATCGCCTCTACCAGCTCCGCCTTGGTATCCGTATCCTCGTGTAAAGTCTTTCATGGTATTACTACCAACATTTCTAAACCTAGGGATGTAAATGCCATTGGGTTTTCGTCCTTTATAGTATTTATCATCAAAACCATCTATTTTACCTCTGGCACCAACCTGAAAATGATGATCCATAACATTACGCCCTAACTCACCAGAATCATTACCTAAACCATTTTCAAAACGGTCAGATTTAGATTGCATTAATATAGATGTTGATGCTATTGCAGAAGCACATAAGAAAATCACTTTCGCTTTAAACTCATACTCTTCTTTAGTTTCGCGATCTATAACTTTTACGCCAGTGGCTTTTTTAGTGTTTGGGTCATATATAACCTCGTGAACAATGGAGTCTGTTCTCATAGTCATATTACCTGTAGCTTCAGCAGCAGGTAATGTAGAAGAAACACTACTAAAATAAGCCCCAAAAGGGCAACCTCTAATACATCTATTACGGTATTGGCATTTAGAACGCCCATCACCTTCAAATTTTTTGTCTCCAGTAATATGAGCAACACGACCGGCAGTAATTATGCGACCATCAAAATGTTCTGCAACTTTACCTCTTACATAATCTTCTACGCAATTTAAAGGCATCATAGGTGTAAATTGCCCATCAGGTAATTGAGGGAGCCCTAAAGGTTCACCAGAAATACCAATATAGGATTCGACTTTATCATACCAAGGCGCAATATCTTTATAACGTACTGGCCAATCTACGGCAATACCTTCTTTTTTATTTGCTTTAAAATCTAGGTCACTCCATCTATAACTATGTCTTCCCCACATTATTGAACGCCCACCAACGTGGTAGCCTCGTATCCAATCAAATCGCTTGGTTTCATTATAAGGGTGTTCAAGGTCATTTACAAACCAATGTTTAGAAGGTGCTTTGGTAGTGTACCCTGTTCTATTTTGTTTTTCTTGTTTTTTAATATCTTCTTGAGAGGGTTGTCCTGCATGAGGGAAATCCCAAGTGTCCAAATTTGCAGTAGGGTAGTCGTCTCTATGTTTTACCATAGGCCCACGTTCTAAAACCAAGGTTTTTAATCCATTTTCACACAATTCTTTAGCAGCCCAACCTCCACTTATTCCAGTTCCAACAACTATCGCATCATACGATTCTTGTTCTTCATTGTAATAGAATTTACTCATTTGTATATAATTGTTTATTCCCTAAATGTATTAAATATTAAATTAATTTTCTACATTTAAACGCTATGTTTATTGAGAAATACGCACTATAACGTTATAGTTTCTTTTAAATAAACATGCTTTTTTAACTCTAAATAACTGAAATGAAAAGAAGATACTTTATTAAAAGTACTGCTAAAGCAGGAATTGCCGTTTCGTTTTTATCTGCCTATGCTTGTAAACAAGGGGCAAAAGAAAAAACAAATGCTAAAACTGATATAGCTGCGGAGAATGAAAATAAAGCCCCTTTATTTCAATTGTCATTAGCGCAATGGTCTATAAATAGAATGATTAGAGAAGAAGGTATAGATCCCTATAAATTTGCCGAGAAAGCAAGCTCTTGGGGTTTTACAGGATTAGAATATGTGAGTCAACTATATAATACAGAATTAAAAGCTTCTAATTACTCTGATGAAGCAATGCAAAATTTTGTAAATAAAAATAATACTCAGGCAAAAAAATATGGTTTAGAAAATTTACTTATAATGGTTGATGGCGAAGGAGCTATTGCTGCAATAGATACAAACGAACGTAAAAAAGCCGTTGAGCAACATTATAAATGGGTAGATGCTGCCGCTAAAATGGGTTGTCATTCAATTAGGGTTAATCTACAAGGAGCAATGGAGCGCGAATCTTGGATTGAAGCTTCTGCCGATGGTTTAACACAACTTGCAACATATGCTAAACCTAAGAATATTAATATTATAGTAGAAAACCATGGAGGACCGTCTTCTAATGGTAATTGGTTAGCCTCTGTAATGGAAAAAGTGAACATGGAAAATTGTGGAACTTTACCCGATTTTGGAAACTTTTGTGTTAAAAGAGAAGACGGCTCATATTATGCCTCTAAATGTCTGGTGGAGTATGACATATACCAGGGTGTTACCGAGTTAATGCCTTATGCGAAAGCTGTAAGTGCTAAAAGTTATAATTTTGATGAAAATGGTGATGAAACAAAGATTGATTACCATAGAATGTTACAGATTGTAAAAGAATCTGGTTATACGGGTTATGTTGGGGTTGAGTATGAAGGGGATATTTTAAGTGAAGAAGAGGGTATATTAGCTACTAAAAATTTAATATTAAAAGCAACTGAAGAGCTAGCATAGTTTTAATATGAATGCATTATTTAACCAACTATTCGATTATAATTTCTATAGCAATAAGAAGATTATAGAAAAATGCAATACGCTAAATAAAATACCAGAAAAGACAATTTCGCTCTTTAGCCATGTATTAAATACACATCATATTTGGAATATGAGGTTACTAGGTAAAGAGTTAAAATATGATTTGTGGGATGTACATGATGTAAAGCAATGGGAAGATATTCATTACGAAAACCAAAGAACCACGTTTGAAATTATTACCAATTGTGACGATTTCGAAAAAAGAGTCGATTATGAAACAACAGAAAATCGTGTTTTTGCAAATGAACTAAAAGATATTTTGTTTCATATAATTAACCATTCTACACACCATAGAGGTCAGGTTTTAGCAGATTTTAGAGCAAATAACTTAGAACCAGAGCACTTAGATTACATTTTTTATAAAAGATAAATCAATCAAACTAAATTTTTAATATGAATTTAAAAATCAAATTTCAACTGTCTTTAATGATGTTCCTTGAGTTTTTTATTTGGGGAGGATGGTTTGTAACGATGGGTATTTATTTACCTAATACCTTGGAAGCAAGTGGAGGAGATATAGCTCAGGCGTATTCTACCCAATCATGGGGAGCAATTATAGCACCATTTTTTATTGGTCTTATTGCAGACCGATTTTTTAATGCAGAACGTATTTTAGGAGTACTTCATTTAATAGGTGCTTTTCTAATGTATCAGATGGCAAATGCTACTGATATTTCTGTATTTATACCTTACGTATTTGGGTATATGATTGCCTATATGCCAACTTTAGCTTTGGTAAATGCAGTTTCTTTTAATCAAATGACAAATCCAGCAAAAGAATTTTCTTTTGTTCGCGTTTTTGGGACTATTGGTTGGATTGTAGCCGGTTTGGCTATTAGCTTTTTTGGATGGGATAGTGAGTTAGGTGTTCAACAAGGATTACTTAAAAACACCTTTTTAATGGTTGCTGGTGCTTCGGCTATTTTAGGAATATTCAGTTTTACACTTCCTAAAACACCACCAAAAGTAGGGAAAAACGAAAAAATTTCTTTTAGTGATATTATAGGCTTAGATGCGCTTAAACTTTTAAAAGACAGGAATTTTTTAATTTTCTTTTTAGCATCAGTATTAATATGTATTCCTCTAGCTTTTTATTACCAACATGCAGGACAGTTTTTAGGAGAAATAGGTGTAGCTAATCCAGCTGCAAAAATGTCTATAGGTCAAATTTCGGAAGTCTTATTTATGCTTTTGCTACCTTTTTTCTTTAAAAAATATGGTTTTAAAAAGACCATTTTATTTGGTATGGCTGCCTGGCTAGTACGCTATTTGTTATTTGCTTATGGCGATTCTGGAGAGCTAGCATTTATGCTAATAACAGGGATTGCACTACATGGTATTTGTTATGACTTTTTCTTTGTCTCTGGACAAATTTATACAGATACTAAAGCGGGAGAAAAGTATAAGAGTGCAGCACAAGGGCTTATTACCTTAGCTACCTATGGTGTTGGTATGCTAATTGGTTTTTGGGTAGCAGGTAAGATAACAGATACGTATTTGGTTTCTGAGAATGTGCATAATTGGCAAGATATCTGGACTTTTCCTGCATTCTTTGCACTAGGAGTACTAATACTATTTGCTCTGTTCTTTAAAAACGAAAAAATAGAATACAAAGAATAAATAGATGATACAATGCCAAAAAAAATAAGACTAGGAATTTTAGGAGGAGGAGGAGATTCGTTAATAGGGATTTTACATAGAGTAGCATCTCAAATAAATGATAACTATGAAATTGTTGGGGCTGTTTTTAATCCAGATTATGAACAAAATATTGCTTTTGCGGAACAAATAGATATTCCTCTAAATAGAATCTACAAGGATTTTGATACACTTGTAGAAGAAGAGTTAAAACTTTCTGAAGATGAGCGAATACAAGTTTGCTCAGTTCAAACACCAAACTTTTTGCATTTTCCGATGGCAAAAAAGTTATTAGATAATGGTTTTCATGTTATTTGCGAAAAGCCAATGACTATGAATTACGAAGAGGCTAAAACTTTAGAAGAGGCTCATCAAAAATCAGGAAAAGTATTTGCACTAACACATACTTATACGGGTTACCCGATGGTAAGGCAAATGCGAGAAATGATAAAAGCTGGGGCATTAGGAAAAATACATAAAGTAGACGTTAGATATTATCAAGGTTGGATTAATACCATTATACACGATAAGGAAAAACGAGCTACTGTTTGGCGTTTAGACCCTACTAAAGCAGGTATAAGTTCTTGTATGGGAGATATAGGTGTGCATGCGTTTAATATGCTAGAATATACTACAGGATTACAAGTAAAATCTCTTTTATGTGACTTTAATTATCTTTATGAAGACAATAAAATGGATGTTGACGGAACAGTTTTAATTAGAATGGGAGCGCATGTAAAAGGCGTTATACGTTCTAGCCAAGTAGCCACTGGAGAAGAAAACGGATTGGCTATTGCTATTTATGGCGAAAAAGGTGCTTTTAGATGGGAACAAGAAAAACCAAATTTTTTATATAAGTTAAGTGACACGGAACCTTTACAAGTATACAAACCTGGGCATGCATATAATTCTAAATTGTCTTTAAGCGGAACGAAACTACCAGCTGGTCACCCAGAAGGTATTTTTGATGCTATGGCTAATATTTATTTAGGTGCAGCAAAAGCAATACGAGGCGAAAAATATAATAATGGTGAGTTTCCAACGATGACAGATGGTGTGCGAGGTATGGATTTTATTGAAAATACTGTGGCTTCTCACAAAAAAGGTAATGTTTGGATAGAAATGAATTAGGCTATCCTTACACCCTTCCTCAAATTTTTAATGGTCGCTTTTGCGACCATTATTTTTTATACAATAATTCAAATTGTTCAAAAACTATAATCATACTTTCTCGTGGCACACGATTAAAAGGTTCTAATTCGCGTGTATAATAATCCCAATGCACTTTTTTCCAGTATTCTAAGCTTTTGTCACCTTCTCCTTCTATACGTGCATGTTCTGTATGGATTGAAAAATAAGGCATCAATTTAACAGATGTAGTACGCACAATACTTTTTGCATTTCCTCCCCAATCAGTAACTATAAATAAATCACCTACTTTGGGCATGGCTTTTTCACGTAATTGCAACCCTAATAACGAATGTGAAGTAGCTTTTTTATCAGCTTTAGATACTAATTTTGCTAGCGCATTAGCATCGTCTTCAGTATCTCCAAAATAACCTGCTTGTGGCATTTCTTTAAAAGCAAAATCACTGTGTTTACTTAAAAATTCTGACCATAGGGCCTTTGTAGAATTGTTATCCATCTGTAATTAAATTAATTAAGCGAATTTACCTAATTTAAATTGCTTGGCAGCATGATTAGCTGCTCTAGCTGTAAATGCCATATAGGTTAATGACGGATTAACACAACTTGATGAGGTCATAAATGCACCATCAGTTACATAAACATTAGGAACATCATGAATTTGATTGTTTTTATTTAAAACCGAAGTTTTAGGATTGCTGCCCATGCGAGCACCCCCCATTTCATGAATACCTAAACCTGGCCCTGATGGTTCTTCGTAAGGATGAACATCTTTAAAGCCGGCAGCCTTAAACATAGCTACAATTTCTTTTTTAATGTCTTTGCGCATATTGAGTTCATTTTCTTTAAATTCAACATCAAAAGCCAGCTGCGGTAATCCCCATTTGTCTTTCTCGGTCGCACTCAAAGTGACTCTGTTATCATCATAAGGTAAAAATTCACCAAAACCAGTTACGCCAATTTGCCATTTACCTGGTTTTAAAATTTCCTCTTTTAAACCTTTTCCGTAACCCATTTCTGCAACTGATGCAGACCAATCTTGACGGCTTGCAGTACCTTGGTATCCAAAACCTCTAATATATCCCTCTCTTTTAGTCTTTTTGTCAAGGTTCACAAAGCGTGGGATATAAAAACCATTAGCTCTTCTTCCTTTATAGTATGTGTCTAAATGTCCATCTACTTTTGCCGTAGCTCCTAGCTTGTAATGATGATCCATAATACCGCGACCTAGTGCATTTGAATCATTCCCCATTCCATTTGGAAAACGTTCTGATTTCGATTGCAGTAATATTCCTACGGATGCCATTGCAGAGGCGCAAAGGAATATAATCTTTGCTTTGAACTCGAACTTTTCATTCGTTTCAGTGTCAATAACGCGCACACCAGTAGCTCTTTTGGTTTTATCATCATACATAATTTCATGTACAATAGAATTCGCTCTAAGCGTCATATTTCCAGTACGTTCTGCTGCTGGTAAAGTCACAGAGTTGCTACTAAAATATCCCCCAAAAGGGCAACCTCTAGAACATCTATCTCTATTTTGGCAGACACCACGACCCTCAAATTTTGAATTGGGGTCTGTAATATGTGCGGTTCTTCCAATAGTTATCAAACGACCATCATCAAATTTTTCGGCAGTTGCTTTTTTAAATTCTTCTTCAACGCAATTCAAACCCATTGGAGGTTGAAATTTTCCATCAGGTAAAACATCAAGTCCTAATTTTTCGCCACTAACACCGATATATTCTTCAACTTTATCATACCAAGGCGAAATATCTTTATAGCGAACCGGCCAATCAATACTAATACCTTCTCTTTTATTAGCTCCGAAATCAATATCACTCCAACGGTAACTTTGTCTCCCCCATGTTAAAGAGCGGCCACCAACTTGGTAGCCACGAATCCAATCAAAGCGTTTTGTTTCGACATAGGGGTGCTCTAAATCATTTACAAAAAAGTGTTTATTATCTTCTTTTGGTGCCCAATTCACTCTACTTTGAATATGATATTTTTTCTTATCTTCTCTTGATAATTCTCCTCTTAAAGGATAATCCCATGGGTCATCATGCATCGTAGGATAATCTTCAATGTGTTTTACCATTCTACCTCGTTCTAAAACAAGTGTTTTTAATCCATTTTCGCATAATTCTTTGGCAGCCCAACCTCCAGTTATACCAGTGCCAACTACAATAGCATCATAAACAGTATCTTGTTTCAAAACAGCAGTATTAAATTATTAGCTAATCCTTATATTTATAACTTCTCTTTGGATATAATAAAAGTTCTGTTATTTTTCTTAAATATAGTGGATTATAGCACAAATTCTAGGTAACGCAATACTTAAAAAACAATTTTAATGAAAACAATAAAAGGACCAGCTGTTTTTTTAGCACAGTTTGTAGATAATAAAGCACCGTTTAATACATTAGATGGAATGTGTAAATGGGCAGCCGATTTAGGTTATAAAGGAATACAAATACCAACATGGGAATCTTTTTTAATAGATTTAGATAAGGCAGCTGATAGCCAAGATTATTGCGATGAATTAAAAGGGAAAGTAAACTCTTACGGGCTAGAAATTACTGAGCTTTCTACACATTTGCAAGGGCAATTGGTTGCGGTAAATCCTGCTTATGATATCATGTTCGATAATTTTGCACCTGACCATTTAAAAGGAAAACCAAAAGAACGCACACGGTGGGCGGTAGAAACGGTTAAAAAAGCAGCTACAGCTAGCCGTAGATTGGGTATTAATGCGCATGCAACATTTTCTGGGGCACTTTTATGGCATACGATGCATCCGTGGCCGCAACGACCAGCGGGTTTGGTTGAAATGGGCTTTAAAGAATTAGCAAAAAGATGGACGCCAATTCTAAACCATTTTGATGAGCAAGGAGTAGATGTTTGTTACGAAATTCATCCAGGAGAAGATTTACATGATGGGGATACTTTTGAGCGTTTTTTAGAAGCCACGGGGAATCATAAAAGAGTTAATATATTGTATGACCCAAGTCATTTTGTATTACAGCAACTAGACTACATAAGCTATATAGACCATTATCACGAGTTTATTAAATCTTTTCATGTTAAGGATTCTGAGTTTAATCCAACGGGTAAAAAAGGCGCTTTTGGAGGCTATAATGACTGGCAAGACCGAGCGGGAAGATATCGTTCTTTGGGTGATGGGCAAATAGATTTTAAAACTATATTTTCTAAGCTTACTCAATACGGTTGCGATGTGTGGGCTGTAATGGAGTGGGAATGTGTAATTAAGAGTCCAGAACAAGGGGCAAGAGAAGGAGCTATTTTTATTCAAAATCATATTATTGAAGCCACGCAAAAAACCTTTGATGATTTTGCTGGTGGTGAAACAGATAAAGAAGTACTCAAAAAAATATTAGGAATCTAAGCTTTTATAAAGCATTTGGTCTTTAACAAAATGAATATGAAAAATTTAATTGTGATTATAATAGTTTTTCTTGCAGTTGTATCCTGCAAAGAAAAGGGTAAGGAAAGTAACGAAGAAGCCCAAAAGTGGACTACACTTTTTAACGGTAATTCTTTTGATGGATGGCATTTTTATAGAGCGAGTGAAGTAACAACTCCTTGGAAGATTGAAAATGGGGCTATGGTTTTTTATCCGCCTACAAACAGAGCAGAAGGAGTAACATATAATATTGTTACGGATAAATCGTACTCAAATTTTGTACTTTCATTAGAATGGAAGATTTCAGAAGGAGGTAATAGCGGTGTTTTTTGGGGTATTTCAGAAGATGAAAAATACAAGCAGCCCTATGAGACTGGGCCAGAAATACAGGTTTTAGATAACGAGAAACACCCAGATGCTAAAAACGGACCAATAAGACAGGCAGGAGCATTATATGATATGTTTTCTCCTACTACAGAAGCGGTAAAAGCTGCTGGAGAATGGAATCAGTACGTAATAACAGTAAACCATAAAGCGAATGAAGCTAGCGTTGTTTTAAATAATGAGAATATTGCTAAATTCCCACTGAGTGGACCAATTTGGGAAAAGATGATTGCTAACTCAAAATTTGCAACTTGGGATGGTTTTGGAGTATACAAAACGGGAAAAATAGGCTTACAAGACCATGGTGATGTAGTATCATACAGAAATATAAAAATTAAAGAACTATAAAAATGAAAAAGTATATTTTAAGTTTAGTTGTGGTATTAGTTTTAGCAGGGTGTAATGAAAATAGTAATCACAAAGCTAGTGCTAATCTTAAATCAAATGAAGTAGTTACAAATAAAAAATATCAAGGCGATGAACCCACAAAACCAGAGGCTACTGAGATATATGAACCTATACCGCCAAGAGTTACTATAGACGAAAAAGGAGTGCCAAGTGATGCTATTATACTTTTTAATGGCAGTGGTTTTAATGAATGGATAAGTGCAGTAGATAGTACTGCTGTTAAGTGGCATTTAAACGAAGATGGTACTATGACAGTTAAAGATAAGGTAGGTGATATACAGACTAAAAGAAATTTTGGCAGTGTGCAATTGCATATAGAATGGAAATCGCCATCAGAAATACAACGTGAGGGACAAAATAGAGGAAATAGTGGTGTTTTTTTACAAGGCAAGTATGAGGTGCAGGTATTAGATAACAATAATAACGATACCTATGTAAATGGGCAGGTGGCTTCAATATATAAACAATCAGTGCCATTGGCAATGGCTTCTGCTATCTCAGGCGAATGGAATACTTACGATATTATTTTTCACGCTCCCGAATTTAATGAAGAAGGGAATAAAGTAAAATCAGGAACACTTACTGTTATGCATAATGGAGTTTTAGTGCAAGACCATTTTGTACTTGAAGGGACTACAGAGTATATAGGCTGGCCTAAAAATGAAGCACATGGCAAAGCCCCTATTAAACTTCAAGACCATGGAGATAATAGTAGGGTAAGTTATCGTAATATTTGGGTAAGGGAATTATAGGCTAGTTTATGCTTTGACTAAGTAGGTTACAAAGACCTATTTTGGCTACCTTTACCAAAATAATCATCTTTTATGATTCAATCCATGACCGGATATGGAAAGCATGTGGTACAGCTTCCATCCAAAAAAATAACCATAGAACTTAAGTCTTTAAACAGTAAAAATATTGATATTAACACGCGCGTTCCTCAAGCGTATCGTGAAAAGGAATTAGAATTTCGTAAGCTAATTTCTAAATCTTTAATGAGAGGTAAAGTAGATTTTAGTCTTTATATAGAATTAACAGGCGATGAAACCACAGCAGTTGTAAATGTGGATATTGTTAAAAAATATATGGAGCAATTAAAAGCAATTGCAACAGGTGATGAAGTTAAATTACTTGAGGTAGCAATGCGAATGCCTGATACTTTAAAGGTTGATAAAGATGATATAGACCCTAAAGAATACAAGGTTATTATAGCAGCTCTAGAAGATGCACTTAAGGCTATAAATAATTTTAGAACAGAAGAGGGGAACGTACTAGAGAAAGATTTTAAAAATAGGTTAAAGAATATATCTGGTTTGCTAAATCAGATAATAGAAATGGATACCCAACGCTTACATGCCGTTCGTGATCGTTTAGAGAAAGCTGTAGCAGAATTAAAAGTTGAACTAGACGAGAATAGGTTTGAACAGGAGTTAATATATTACTTAGAAAAGTATGATATTACAGAAGAAAAAGTGCGACTAGAAAACCACCTTAATTACTTTAAAACTACAATAGATTCCGTAGATTCTAACGGGAAAAAGCTTGGCTTTATAGCTCAAGAAATAGGGAGAGAAATTAATACTATAGGTTCAAAAGCTAACTACGCACCAATGCAGCAACTTGTTGTACAAATGAAAGATGAGTTAGAAAAGATAAAAGAGCAAATGCTGAATGTATTATGAATAAGGGGGGCAAACTTATTATTTTTTCGGCACCTTCTGGTAGTGGTAAAACTACAATTGTTAGGCATCTCTTAAAACAACCTGAGCTTAATTTGGCTTTTTCTGTTTCGGCAACTTCTAGACCACCTCGGGGGAAAGAAAAAGAAGGGCTAAACTATTATTTTATTTCGGTTTCAGATTTTAAAAATCATATTAAAAATGATGATTTTTTAGAATGGGAAGAAGTATATAGAGATAGTTTTTATGGTACTTTAAAAACCGAAGTAGAACGCCTTTGGGCGGAAGGAAAAAATGTGATTTTTGATATAGACGTTGTTGGTGGGTTACGAATTAAAAAGAAATTTCCAGAACAAGCATTAGCAGTTTTTGTAAAACCCCCAAGTGTAGATGAACTAAAAATTCGTCTTAAAAAACGAAGCACCGAAAGTGACGATAAAATTAATATGCGAGTTGCAAAAGCATCTATAGAATTGGCTACAGCTCCACAGTTTGATAGTATTATAAAAAACTATGATTTAAATGTTGCTTTAAAAGAGGCATATGATCTTGTAGCTAATTTTGTTGCGCGTAATTCTAGTGAACAAGAATGAAAAAAGTAGGGCTTTATTTTGGCACATTTAACCCCATACATATAGGGCATTTAATAATTGCCAATCATTTAGTTGAATTTTCAGATTTAGATGAGGTATGGTTGGTAATTACCCCACAAAGCCCATTTAAGGTAAAAAAATCGCTTTTAGATAATAACCATAGGTATCAAATGGTACTTGAAGCAACAGAAAACTATCCAAAATTAAAACCAAGCAAAATAGAGTTTAATTTGGCACAACCTAACTATACCATTAACACCTTAGTACATCTAGAAGAAGAATATCCTAGTGGATATGAGTTTTCTCTTTTAATGGGCGAAGACAATTTAAAAAGCTTTCATAAATGGAAAAACTACGAAGCCATTTTAGAAAATTATAGTTTATATGTTTATCCAAGAGTTTCAGAAGGTGAAATTGAACATCGTTTTAAAAATCACCCTAAAATAAGTAAGGTAGAAGCACCTATTATCGAAATTTCATCCACTTTTATTCGCAAACAACACAAAGCAGGTAAAGATATACGCGCAATGCTTCCTGATGCGGTATGGAAATATATGGATGATATGAATTTTTACCGATAAGACATTTAAATTCTAATCATCCTTAAATTTTAAGATAAACACCTGTTTTGTTTAGTAATTATATGATTATCTTTCAGAAAAATCATATTAGAAATGAACAGAATATTTTATGTACTAATTTTACTCTCTATTGTGTTTTCTAACACTGTAGAAGGGCAAAAATTAAAAAAGAAAAAATCAAAACAAAAAGCAGAAGCTCCTGCAAAACCTAAACCTAAAAATGGTATAAAGCCTTATACTAAAGTAATTACTAAGGATGCAGTTTCTGATGCGGGTGTTTTTACAGCACACCAAATTAAAGACACTTATTTTTATGAAATTCCTTTTTCACTACTAGATAAAGATATGTTGTGGGTTAGTAGAATAGCCCAATTGCCAAATGGATTAGGAGGAGGCTTTGTTAATGCTGGTTCTAAAACAAATGAACAAGTAGTGCATTGGCAACGGTTTAGAGATAAAATATTGCTTAAATCAAAGTCTTTTGTCAATGTAGCTGATAGCACAAAAGCGATTAGTAATTCAGTAAGAGTAAATAATTATGAGCCTACGCTTTATGCTTTTGATATTAAAGCTTTTAATACCGATTCAACGGCGGTAGTAATAGATGTTACTAAATTTTTTAAATCTGATGTAGCGGCTATTAGCGGCTTATCTTCTAGGCTTAGAAAACAGTATAAGGTAAAAAAGCTAGATGGTTCTAGAAGTTTTATCAATAGTATTAAGAGCTTTCCTGAAAACATAGAGGTTAAACAAGATTTTACCTATGATGCGGCAGAACCGCCAAGTTTATCTAGAACACAAGCGATAAGCATTCAAATGAACCAGTCTATGATTTTATTGCCAGAAAAACCCATGCAGCCTAGAGTATATGACCCTAGAGTAGGCTTTTTTACAGTTTCGCAATATGATTATAGCAGTGAAGCCTTAAAAGCTGATCGTAAAACATATATAAGAAGATGGCGCCTTGAACCTAAAGACCCTGAAGCTTATGCCCGTGGAGAATTGGTAGAGCCAGTTAAACCTATTGTGTATTATTTAGATCCAGGAACACCAGAAAACCTTCAAAAATATATTAAACAAGGTATAGAAGATTGGCAAAAACCTTTTGAAACCGCTGGCTTTAAAAATGCGATAATTGCAAAAGACGCGCCCACAAAAGAAGAAGACCCTGAGTTTAGTCCAGAAGATATTAGATATTCTGTAGTAAGATATGTTGCAAGCACCACTAGAAATGCGGTTGGACCAAGTGTGTCTGACCCTAGAAGTGGCGAAATTATAGAGAGTGATATTATTTGGTATCATAACCATTTACGCAGTTATCGCAATCGCTATTTATTAGAAACTGCTGCTGCAAATCCATCAGCCAGAACTTTAGACACCCCTGCTGATGAAATTGGTGA
>CAZLUS010000015.1:19420-25063 GCA_964562775.1 uncultured Flavobacteriaceae bacterium
AATAATTATCAAGATTTAGAAGAATTATATGGCGAGTTGTTAGGCGTTTATAGCAGATATACAGGACATGTTACTAATACAATAGGAGGGGTCTTTGAAAATTTAAAAACTCCATCGCAAAGCGGAACTGTATATAAAAATTTTGATGCCGCTTCGCAAAAGAAAGCGCTAAAATGGCTACATACTAATGTTTTTGAAACACCCGAATGGCTATTGAATAAAGATATTTTACAGAATATAGATCATGCAGGATACTCAGAACGTTTACGCCGCGTACAAGAAAGACAATTAAATTCGTTGTTGAGTTTTCAACGTATGGGTAGACTAATAGATAGCGAAAGTCTTAACACAAACTATTATAGTGCTTTAAATATGCTTTCTGATTTACGAAACGGGCTTTGGAGCGAAGCTTCTAGAGGGGTAAGCGTAGATTTATACCGCAGAAACCTACAACGCACCTATTTAGATAGAATGACTTATCTAATGACAGAAGAATTAACTCCAAATAGGTTTGGAAGGCCTGGTTTTGAAAGTCAACTCTATTATAATGTAAATACTTCTGATGTTAGAGCATTAGTAAGAGGAGAGCTTAAAACACTAAAATCGAGATTAGCATCGGCTAAAAATGGAAGAATAAATAAAGAAACTAAATATCATTATGAAGATATAATAGCTAGAATAGAAAAGCTTTTTAGTACAGATTAATTAGTTTGTACTTAAAGTATCTGTGCCTAAATACTTGTTGTCTTTGTTGTAATACCAAGCGCGAGTTTTAGGCATTTTTATTTCATTTACAATTTCTATGTCTTCAAGAAGAATATACTCCCCATCATTTTTGGTTTGGTCATGATAGAATTGATAAACCTCCATAGCATAGGTTATGGGGTCAAAGTAAAAATACCAAATATCTTTGCCTACTGTTTCAGTATAGTTAACTTTTAAAACATAATATTCTTTTCCTTTAAAAACCCTTTTCTCTACTTTTTCATTGACAATAGTGCCGGGGTTTTTTAATTTCATTGGTAGGCCATAGAGGTAGGTATAGTAGTCTTTCATTACAGTACCACGCTCACAATTTAATCGTAATTTTTGACGATCTTCAGCAGTGATTTTTGTGCTTCCATTTAAAACTATTTTACAACTATCTTTTTCTATACGATAGGTATAAGAATTAGCTCCTCTGGTAACATCTAAAACAAATTCTTCTCTAGGTAAATCTATGTGTATGTCGCTTGTGCGTTCTTGAGAATTAGGGGTTTTCATCCTAACCTGAAAACTTGCTTTAAAAGTTTCCCAGTTTCCATTGGGGTCATGAAATGCTATCGCTTTTTCTAACAGTTCATCACCAGATAAATCTTGTCCAAAGCTTATAAAAGCAGATAGAAAAATACCAAGGAAGAATCTCATAAGAATTATAGTTTATAATAATTCTTTAAAAGTATGAATTAGATTCTAATTTTTTCCATCTTCAGAAGAAGGCAAACGTGCAGGCTCTACAGAACTATCGTGTTCTACGTAGTAAAGCTCTAACATTTCAAAAATAGTTTCTACTAAATCTTTACTTTCAGTTAAAATAGAGAAATACAGTGTTGTATTTTTTGGACTTGACTCTTCTGTTCTAGTTCTAGAAATTTGAGTTTTAATTTTATCAGAAACAAGATCAAAAAGCACCTTTTTATCTTCTAAAGTAGTTTCTATATTCTTAAATGATCTAGTTTCAAAAACTTGCTGCGCATCTACAAACAACTTTTCTAGATTAATATCTAACTCTTTAAGTTCTTTAATCTGGTTATACTTTAGTTTACGGTGATTATTGTTTACATGCTTATGACTTACTTTACCAATATATTCAAGTGATTGGGCAATATCAGTCAGGTGACTTAACATATTAATGTAAAAATTACTTGCGCCAACATGAGCTTCATCTAAGTTTTTAATAAAGAAGAACAGATTATTTCTAAGATCTTCTATTTCAGAAGAAAGTTTTGCGCCTTGTTTTTTGTTCTTTTTTAATAATTCTAAATCTTGTTTAGCTAGCCCGTTTATAGAATTGGTATAGATTTTATTTGTTCTTTTTATAACGTTAGCCATATTACTAGCACTCTCATTAATAATACCTTGTATAGAACTACTTTCGGCTCTATTAAGCGTATCCTCCTCTTTTTGCTCCTTGCTTTTTTTGTTATAAGCAATATAATTTCTTGCTAACAATAATACAGCTGTAAATAGTAAAATGGCAATTGCCGCTCCTTTTCCAAAATTAATGATTGCTAAAACGGTGCCTGCTGCAATAAAAGCAATAATTGCAGTTCCAAACCAACCCCCAATTACATTAAGCACACCTGCAACACGATATACAGCACTTTCTGCACCCCAAGCTCTATCAGCTAAAGATGTACCCATGGCAACCATAAAGGTTACATAGGTAGTTGATAAAGGTAATTTGTATGATGTTGCTATTGATATTAAAATACCGGCAACCATTAAATTTACAGCCGCTCTTACCATATCAAAAGCGGGAAGTTGATGTACTTTATCTCTAGATAGTTCAATTACAGGCTTTGTAAATTGTTTGTCAATTATTGACTTCATTGAACTAGGGATTATTGCATTGAACAAACTAGAAAGTAAAATGGAGCATCGTACTATTCCTCTAGAAAGAAAATTAGGTTCAAAACGTTCTTTAGCTTCTCCTTCTCTAGAAAGGTTAATTTCTGTATCTGCTACATAACGTGCTTTTTTAGAAAACCATAATGTAACAACCATAATTGCACCTGATAGAAATAATAAAAGTGTTGGGGTAGGTACTTTTTTAGAAAGTACTTCCATACTAAATTCGGCAGCAGGTACTCCTGCAGCTTCCCAAGCTTCATAAGATTGCCATGCCGCGATTGGTACACCTATAAAATTTACTAAGTCATTACCCGCAAAAGCTAGTGCAAGGGCAAAAGTACCGACGCCAATTATTAATTTATAGATATTTACTTTAGCAAAACTCATTAAGATATAGGAAAGAAAAGACCAAACCACAAAATTAACTCCAGCGATAGCGACCCATTGATTCTCAAGAAAATCTTTAATGGTAACACCACCGATAAGGTCATAACTTTCTGATGCATATGGAGTTCCTTTAATACCTTTCATAAAGATAAAATAGGTGATTGCAGATAATGCAACGCCACCAAATAACGCCGCAACCCATTTTGCTTTTCTCTCGAAATGATAAGACAAGAGGAGCCTAGATATCCACTGGACTATCGCGCCTACGCTAAAAGCAATGACGACAGATAACAGAATTCCTGTAATAATTTGCGTTGCCTTTTCAGTATTTATATAGTTTACAACATCAGAAAAATCGCCATTAGCAGCACCAATTTTAAGTAAAGACATAGCTACAGCAGCACCTAATAAGTTAAATACAATAGAAACTGTGGTAGATGTTGGCATTCCTAGGGTATTAAAGAAGTCCAATAATAAAATATCGGTAATCATAACGGCCATAAAAATGAACATGATTTCATTAAAATAGAACTCGCCCGGATTAAAGATTCCCTTTCGAGCAACCTCCATTAATCCACTGGAAAACACGGTACCGAATATCATCCCCAAACTGGCTACGATCATAATAGTTCTAAAAGAAATTGCTTTAGACCCTATGGCAGAATTTAGAAAGTTGACAGCATCGTTACTAACTCCTACAACTAAATCGGCAATGGCTAGAACTGCCAGTGCAATAACGATTAATAAGTAAATATTATCCATGGTCTTAGGTTGTTTTAATCAGGCAAATATCTATAGTTTATTGATTCATAGTGTTATGAGAATGTTACTATATTATCAAGTTAAAGGTTAAAATCCTGCAATTTTATTGCAGTTACTTTAGTTTCTACAGCTATTTTAGTTTTGTTATGTGTCTGCTTACAGAAAGAATTCTCTTCTCTTGGTAAAGTTATTGTAGGTCGACACTTTTGGGCTGTTGATTATGGAGCTTGGAGCACTGGAAAAATAATAGATGAGATGGTTCAAGAGTATTTGGAGCATCACAAGGATTAACCCAATTCTGAGAAAGGAAACTGATATAATAAAATGAATTTCATTTGTTAACTAAAACTATGGGTTTTAAATCCATAGTAGTTTATTAGAAATGAACATCTAGCTGTAATCTATACATTAATCCTCCTGTGCCATCCCCGCCAACAGAAAGATAACTTAAATCTGTTTGAACCTTTAATTTATGGCCTACAATGAATTTAGAAAGCCCTAAAGTATATTGGTTTTCTGAATTTGCACCAGTAATATCTTGATCTAAGTCAATATGTGTATATCTGCCGGCAAGCTCCCAATTGCTTTTAAAAAGATAACCACCTTGTAGGTTTAGCCCGTTACCGACCTGAACAATAGCTCCAGTAGGGCTACCATCAGAATTTGTTGCAATGGGGTCATCTGCATCTCTATGTGCATATTCTCCTAAAAAAGAAAAGCCATTGTATTTGAATATAGCATCAACAAAAACAGTGGAGATATCTGTTTCAAAAAAACCAACATCATTGGTCATAAAGGAACCTAAATTACTCCTGTTTCTAACGGCATCTTGGTTATAATCATAAGTTGCAGCCAGCATTAGTTTTGGCTCTGGCTCTCTTAGAAGGTCACTTGATGAGTATTCCCCGTTTTTTGTAAACGTTCCAAAAGGTAAAAGTTCTAATCTAGCGGTGTATTGATAACCACCTAGATTTCCAGTGGTAATATTTCTACCTTCGCCTTGCGATATTGCAATCCTTTCACGTATTAAAAACTTATCTGATAAATAATCATGATGTCTAAGCTGTATACCCAAATCTCGATCTATATTAAACCTACTGTTTACCAAAGAACGATCTACAAATTGAAGGTTACCTGATGAGATAACACGTTCCACATTTCCAGGAAGCTTGGTTTGCCCTGCCCATAGTACAAAATTTCCATAAAAATTCCACATCGCTACAGCATCTAAAAGTAGTCGCGGAGCATCATTGGTAAATTCATTAGCGCCAGAAATATCTCTATTAGATAGTCCTATTTCTATTTTGTATTTTAATTTAGGGGTATACGCAAAACCATTGAATTTTAAACGTGCTCGTCTTATAGAAAAATTAGATTCTGGATTAATAAGCCCTCCATCTGATTCTCTGTCCCAACTTACAATGGATAAAGTTTGAAATCTTGCGCCAATTTTCATTGTAAAGCTACTGTCTTTACCCACCAAATTAAAAAGACCCTTTCCAAAAGCAGGTGCGTTAGTATCTTGCGCAAATGTTATACAAGAAATAGATAACAAAAGGCTTAATGCCAGAAGTTTTGTTTTCATATAAGATATTAGTTTTTGTCGAGTGCAAAAGAAAAGAGTCAAAGTTAAATTAGTATCAAATCCAATGTTAAATTAATGTTATTTCTAAAAGAATAATTGTGGGCCATATTTAAGAATTAACATAACAGGGCTAGAGCGATAATATAAAATATAGTGTCTTTAGATTTATGACTTTATTAATAAACATTTAATAATTTGAGATAAAAAAAAGCTACCTTGGTCAAGGTAGCTGTGGATTTCAACAAAACTAGTCGACAAAAACTAATAAGTTTAAAGAAATCTATTTGTCTTAAGAC
>CAZLUS010000016.1:0-4286 GCA_964562775.1 uncultured Flavobacteriaceae bacterium
GCACCCATCTCTGTTGCTAATGTAGGTTGGTAACCTACTGCAGATGGCATACGACCTAATAATGCTGATACTTCTGAACCTGCTTGCGTAAAACGGAAAATATTATCTACGAAAAATAATACGTCTTTCCCTTGACCATCACCAGCTCCATCACGGAAATATTCTGCAATAGTTAATCCTGATAGTGCCACACGAGCACGAGCTCCTGGTGGTTCGTTCATTTGACCAAAAACGAAAGTTGCTTTTGATTCTTTCATTGCTTTCTTGTCTACTTTAGACAAATCCCAGCCTCCTTCTTCCATGGAATGTAAGAAGTCATCACCATATTTTATAATTCCTGACTCTAACATCTCACGAAGCAAGTCATTTCCTTCTCTTGTACGTTCACCAACACCTGCAAATACAGAAAGACCACCGTGTCCTTTTGCAATGTTGTTAATTAATTCTTGTATCAATACTGTTTTACCAACACCAGCACCACCAAACAATCCAATTTTACCTCCTTTTGCATACGGCTCAATTAAATCGATTACTTTAATCCCAGTAAATAAAACTTCTGTTGATGTAGATAAATCTTCAAATTTTGGAGCTTCGCGGTGAATTGGAAGTCCATTGTCTCCAGTCTTAGGCAAGACTTCTAAGCCATCAATTGGATCACCAATTACATTAAAAAGACGTCCGTAAACATCTTCGCCAATTGGCATTTGAATAGAACTTCCTGTAGCGACTGCTTCAACACCTCTACTTAATCCATCTGTAGAATCCATTGAAATTGTTCTAACCGTATTTTCGCCAACATGCGACTGAACTTCTAACACTAACTTAGTGCCATCAGCGTTGGCTATTTCTAATGAATCGTAAATTTTTGGGATTACAGTTCCTGACTCAAATTCAACATCAATAACTGGCCCTATAATCTGTGCAACTTTACCTGTAACTTTCGACATTACTTGCTTATTTCTATTATTCGATTTTTTCTAACAAAAAATCTTGTTTTTTCCGGCTGCAAAGATATGTTATTAGTATTTGAAATAGAAACTAATAAACTCTTTTTTATGTAAAAAAAGGCGTCCGCATTGGACGCCTTTTAAAATTTATATAAGATTGTATTTTAAGGATTTATGGTCCAAGACACATAATATATAGCTCCAACAGCTCCAGCACCAATAGCACTAAAATATTCATCAGCCAGTAAATTTGATGCTCCTGCTTTAAAAGTTGATTTAATATTAGGAACTCCATAATTAATCTGGGCGTCTAATACCGTGTATGCTGGTATATCACCATCGGCAAATGTAGATTCCCACAAATAGCTATCACTCCATCTGTAATTTAAATTAAAACCAAAGTTTTTAAATAATTCTGTATTCCCAAATGAAGCTTTTACTTTATGTTTAGGAGTATTAAAGTTTGTTCTAATATCTGGTGCTTCTTCTTCATCAAAATCTAAATCATTATAGGTATAATTAACTCCTAAATCAAAATTCCCTAATATTCTAGTGTCAACACCAATAGTTCCACCAAAACCACCTATATCTGCTTGCGAATTTGTATAGGTTTGGTATATTCTAGAATCACCGTTTTGAAGTGCTAAAAGTGATAGTCCATTATCTCCTGCAGTTCCATAAAGAGGCACTGCAACAAATGTGTTGGTAATAAAATTATCGAACGAATTATAATACCCACTTAGGTCTATAGAAAATTTATCAATTTTAGTTCTATACCCTAATTCAAAAGTTGTTAATTCTTCTGGCTGAATAATAGGTGTATTTACAGCCGTTGGCGCACCATTTTGTAAAGAGCTTACAGAAAATGCATTTTCGTATGCTGCTCTACCTACTATTTCTACAGATTGCTGTCCCGTAATAGCTTGACCACTTTGACTCAACTCAAAAGTTCTTACATCACGATCCAAATTATCTGGAGCAGATCCAACTAAAATTGCTTGACCGGTGTTTAAACCTATAAATAAATCTTGCGTAGTTGGATTTCTAAAAGCTCGTTGCCATGATGCTCTAATATTATGATTCTTTTTTTCGCCTAGAGTAACCCCTACAGCTGCTCTAGGTGAGAAAACGGCATCAAAAAATTCATTTTCATCTACCCTTCCTGATACTGTAACCTTTATGCGATCATCAAGAAATTTCTTTTGTAATTGGCTATAAAACCCATATTCATCGTATCTAATAGGTCCATCAAAATCAGTAAAAATAGTACCTCCAGATCTAAGACTATATCTTCTATAAGATCCTCCTACCTGTAAATCTGCCCAATCGTCAATTAGATGCGCAAAATTGTAATTTCCATTCACATGATTAAAAGATGTATTATCAATAAATCTAGAACCAGTAGACAAATCTCCATCTGCTATAACCGTATTAAAAGCGTTTTGAAACGCAGCAGTTCCTGGTAAAAGTCTTCCTGTATCTGCCACTTGTCTTGCTAATGCATGAGCTTGGGTTGAAGCTTCTTCTCTAGACAAACCTGCTTGTTGAATACCTCCTAAAAAAGCAGGAATATAAGCGCCTGCATATTCAGTAAACCATTGCGTATCTGATTTCCATAATCTATTAATATTAATACCTGTAAAACGAGTGTCATAAGAATTTCCTGAATTCTCAGACGTGGTATAAGCTCTAACAAAAAAATTGTCATTTCTCACCTCTATTTTATGTTGTTGCAAGATAAAATCACGTATTGCATTTCTGTTTGCTCCTTGAAAAACAGAATTACCTCTACCCACTCTACCTTGATATATTATTTCTAAATCATTAGCAAGTGGTCTATAAAAAATTGAAAAATCTGTTTTTACACTTTGTGCTGTATAATCAATAAGGTCTCCTTCATTGTAACCTGTTCTGGAAACTGTTTCTGAACCTACAGTCCCCGTTGGCAGGCCTGCTGCAGCATCAAAATTCAAATTAACTGCAACTTCATCTCCATAAACATTAAGTCCGTCATAACCTGGGTCCACTCGTGTAGCCCCTGGATTATTTATGTCTTGTATGGAATTGGCATGCCAATCTTCACCTTGTAAAAAGGAAAAATTGACTTTTACAGCTACTTTATCAGAAAACGCATGTGCTGCTCTTATACCAACATCATAATAGTCATTATTACCAGCGGCATCTTGCGAAGTGAGTCCCCCTTTTACATAAAAACTAATGCCTTGAAAATCAAAAGGACTTTTACTTTGTAAGGAGAGGACACCGTTAACTGCACCGGCTCCATACAATGCCGAAGAAGCACCAGGCAATATCTCTACGCTTTGCACTTCTAATTCTGAAATACCTACTAAGTTCCCTAAAACAAAATTAAGCCCTGGAGCGGAGTTATCAATACCATCTACCAATTGTAAGAATCTGTTATTAGCAAATGTTGCGAAGCCCCTAGTATTTACAGATTGAAATGTTAAACTGTTTGTATTAATATCTACCCCTTTTAAATTTTGCAAGCCTCCGTAAAAGGACTCTGCCGTAGTATTTTTAATTTCTTTCAACCCAAAACGTTCCACTGAAACTGGGGATTCAAAAATTCGTTCAGGTGTTCTTGACGCTGAAACTACTATCTCATCTAATATGGTTGATGCTTCATTTAAAACCACATTAAGTTCTTGATTATTTGAAGTAACATCTACTGTTGCATCTGTATAACCAATACTTGTTATCTGTAATTTAAATGGAGGGGTTTCATTTGTAGAAAATGTAAAATTTCCGTCAAAATCGGCTATTGTTCCTTCTGCTTTACCAAGTAATAGAACATTAGCACTTGGTACAGGGTTACCATCTTGGTCTACAACTTTCCCTTTAACAGTAGTTTGAGCAAATAGTGCAGCACTAAACAATAAGGGGAAAATAAAAAATAATTTTTTCATTAGTCTCGAGTTTAAGTTAAGTCAGTTTATTGAGTATTCCTTCTATAGAAGTGAAATATACATTTTTTTTGACTTTAGTCTAATACAAAACCATAAAAATTATGCATGCATAATACTTTTTTGCTAAAAAAAGCGCCTTTTCGATATCAAATTAACAAAAAAACGCCCTTAAAAGGACGTTCTTAATATAAAAATATAGTGAGCTATTCTACTGTAACTGACTTTGCCAAGTTTCTTGGTTGGTCAACATTACAGCCGCGCATTAACGCAATATGATATGATAATAATTGTAAGGGTATTGTAGTTAATAAGGGTGTCATTGGTTCAGAGGTTTCTGGAACTTCAATGACATGGTCAGCTAATTCTTTTACAGACTTATCTCCTTCTGTTACAATAGCAATAATTTTACCAC
>CAZLUS010000016.1:4386-21011 GCA_964562775.1 uncultured Flavobacteriaceae bacterium
GGATTACGATATCTAAATTCTGACGCGTATTCTACCTCAACAGGTATTCTTGCTAAATCTTCGAAAATATATTCTGCAACAAGACCTGCATGCCAAGATGTTCCACATGCAACTATAATAATTCTATTAGCATTGGTAAATTTTTCTAAATGCTGATCTATTCCAGCCATTCTTATTATGCCTTGATCAGCTAAAAGTCTTCCTCTATAGGTGTCTAAAATTGCTCTAGGCTGCTCATAAATCTCTTTGAGCATAAAGTGGTCATATCCGCCTTTTTCAATCTCTTCAAGATTTAGTTGAAGCTCTAAGATATTTGGATAAGCAATTGCATCATCTTTAATTTTACGAAGCTTAATTTCTTTTCCTATCCTAATAATCGCCATCTCCTCATCTTCTAAATAAACAGCATTATTAGTAAACTCTATAAAGGGTGATGCATCTGAAGCAATAAAATATTCATTCTCTCCTATTCCTATTGCAAGCGGACTTCCTAATTTAGCTACAACTAACTCATCAGGCTTATTTTTATCAAAAACAGCAATTGCATAAGCTCCAACTACTTGGTTAAGCGCTATTTGAACTGCTTGACCAAGTTTAACTCCTTCTTTCTTTTTAACCTCTTCTATAAGGTTAATAAGCACTTCGGTATCTGTATCTGATTTAAAGGTATAACCTCTCTTAATAAGGGCTTTTTTTAAAGATTCGTAGTTTTCTATAATGCCATTATGGATAATTACTAAATCTCCAGAATTCGAGTAATGCGGATGAGAGTTCGTATCGTTGGGCACACCATGTGTTGCCCACCTAGTATGTCCAAGTCCTAACTTACCATTTGTAGAAATTGTAGTTTCAGCTCTATGTTTTAAATCTTCAACCTTTCCTTTAGTTTTGGCTAAATGAGTGTTCTCTCCATCAAAGAGAACAACCCCTGCACTATCATAGCCTCTATATTCTAATCTTTGCAGGCCTTTTATTATAATTGGATAAGCATCTCTGTGCCCAATATATCCGACAATTCCACACATAAGTAATTAGGGATTAAATACGGTTTAGTTTAATACAAATTTAAACTTTCAAAAATGAAATGGTTTTATAATACAATTAACTAACGAAAAAATACTACCAATTGTATAAATCTACACTTAATTTGTTTCTGTAAAGAAAATTTGAAGTCTTAATCTTTGGTTTTGATTCTCTTCAGAAACATTACTTCCAAAAAGAACTGTACTTAAAGGCATAATGTTAGGTGCAACTGGAATTTCTCGTTCCCCATCTTCTAACATGGCATTCTGAGCTGCAGCAATTCTTACATCTGGCGTCATTGTTAAGCCCAGAGGAACATTTTCTTCTTCTCTTATAATAATATTGTTAATATGATCTGTGATTCTAAATGTGTAGCTAAAGCCTTCGTCGTTAGATGTATTTAAAAAACCATCATAGTCTAGAAATCTCCCAAATCTAGTATCAGATGTCGCGTTTTCACTAGCTAAGCTAAAAATAACAGAATTATCACTAAAATCATAAAGATAGAGTCTTGGTGGATCAATAACTTCTCCAGCTGTATTTAATAATTCGCGATCTACATAAAATGTAAGATTGGCCTCATTTATAATCCAATTATTACTTCTAATTTCTTCAATTATCTGATTGGCAGTTTCATCATCTTCTCCAAAAAGTTGTATTTCGGCAAAAGAACCTGCTGATCCTTTTAAAAATATTCTTGATGCGTTTTCTCCATTGTCTAAAGCGTCAGCTATAGCAGCTGGGTATTCATCATTAATTAAAGTATTTACTGCATTGCCTATAATAGGGGTTATTCCCCCTCCTGTTAATAGGTTCATAGTAAAAGTCTCTTCTTGAGTTACCATAACAGGGTTAGTATCATCACTAGTGTCTATAGTATCAAAATTATAGTTAACTTCAATATTAGCATTCCCGCCAGCAGTATCAGCAAGGTTTAGTAGTAATAATAACTGCTCTGCCTCAAGTGGCTCTAATTGCAAATGCAGTCCTCTAAAAAAATTAGTAAAATTAAGATTACTGGATAATTCTTCGTCTCCTTCTTTATCTAAAATTTCTTGAAAGATAACAGGGTCTAAAGGCACTCTTATACCAGGGGGCAAGGTTCTTGTAATTGTGCCTGCCTCATCTACATCTTCGGTTTCAGGGTCATCTTCTTCTACAATAAATTGTATTTGCTCATCACTTATAGTTACATTTCCATCAAAAAGAGGAGAAGGGTCAATAAAATCTGGAGCAAATCGCTGGGTAGAAAAATACTCCTGTGCTTCTTGAAAATTGCTATTGGGGTCTAAATCTCTTAGAAAAAAGTTAGAACGAAAAACCTTTAAATTAAATGTTGCATTACTATTTTCCGTAAGCATAATATTTTCGGCCCTACTATCATAAATACTATCTAAATTAAAACGTTGCGGAAAACGGTCTCCTAAAGTAAAGTCATCTTCAGCATCTCCAATACCATCACCGTCGGTATCAGGATTTAAAGGGTCTGTATTATTTGTATCTTCATCTCTATCAGACACACCATCTCCGTCACTATCGCTATTAAAATCAATAGGGTTTGCATCTAGAAAATCATCTACCCCATCTAAATCAGAATCTATTTGATTTGTTTGATATGGGATATATAAAAACACACTTGTTACTGTTTCGTTTTCAGGTATTTGATTTACTTGATTAGGATCTGGGTTATCTTCTGTAGTCTGCGAAAAATTACCGAATACAGGATTTCCCATAACTAACTGCACTTGTGTAGTAATTCGAGCTTCAGTATTACCGTATACTGGGTCGCTAAAAACTCCTAATTGGTATAATGGAAGTCTATTTGTTTGTATTGCATTAATTGCTTTATTAAAAGCAAAAACATCAAACTCTTCTTGACCAGCAAAAAAAGGGTTATCCTCAATAACACCATCTCCTAATGTATCTAATTCTTCCTCACAAGAAATAGTCAACACAACAAAAAACACAACGACTAAAGTCGAAAATATATTTTTTCCAAAAAAGCTCATGCAATTTATTTTAAAACTTCTGTTTCATAAAAATTAGTATATGCCTCTTCAGATTCTTGAACCGAAACATATGGTAAAACAGGTTTTTGTAGACTTTTAATATGTTGTTGTAAATCTTCAGAAACCTCTTCTGAGGCTAAAATAATCGCATCTGAATAATTTACTGCAATCTTTAACAAATTATTATAGTCCGGTGTGGCTAGTGGTTCTATTTTAGCTTCATCAATACCATCAAAAGCTATCTTATTTTTCATCTCTTGATTTAGGTTTCCTTCAAAGCCATTTTCATAGACTGAAGTTACAATTTTACTGTCAGCAAAAATTGGCTCATCAGCATAGTATTCTCTCAAATACAGTGGTAATAGCGAAGCCATCCATCCTTGTACATGTATAATATCAGGAGTCCAATTAAGTTTCTTTACAGTTTCTACTACTCCTTTTGCAAAGAATATGGCACGCTCATCATTATCAGGAAATAATTTTCCTTCTTTATCGGTGAATGTTCCTTTTCTTTTAAAGTACTCTTCATTATCAATAAAATATACTTGTATACGCTCTTTGGGGATAGAAGCAACCTTTATTATTAAAGGTATATCCATGTCGTTAATAACCAAATTCATTCCAGACAAACGAATTACTTCATGCAATTGATGCCTTCTTTCGTTAATATTTCCATAGCGAGGCATGAAAATACGTATTTGTCCTCCATTACTATTCACCATTTTAGGTGCTTCGTAAGACATTAAAGAAACGGGATTCTCTGGGAGGTAAGGTACTAATTCAGAAGATACAAATAATATCTTTTTACCATTCATAAATGAAATTTTAATATGTCTGAAAAAAACGTAGCTGCAAAAGTACAAAAATTATGTAGATATGCAGTATTTATAGTATTTTTGAACGGTCTCATATCATTACATGCACGTAATACATAACAAAAAAGAACTCCAAAGAGTTCTAAAGTCTAGAAATAATAAAAACTGGACTATAGGTTTTGTGCCTACGATGGGTGCTTTACACAAAGGACACCTCTCTCTTGTGAAAAAAGCATATGAGGAAAATAAAATTATTGTTGTAAGTATTTTTGTTAATCCCACCCAATTTGATAATAAAGAAGATTTAGAAAAATATCCTACGGATTTAGAAAGCGATATTGAATTATTGAAAACTATTTCTAATGATATTTTAATTTTTGCCCCATCTGCAATAGAAATTTATGGTGGTATAATTAGTGCTAATGAATATAATTTTAATGGCCTAGAAAAAGTAATGGAAGGCGAATTTAGAACTGGTCATTTTAATGGAGTTGCAACTATTGTAGAGCTTCTTTTAATGGCTGTTATACCTACGCACGCTTATTTTGGCGAAAAAGATTTTCAGCAGCTACAAATTATTAGAAAACTAGTTGAAATTAAAAAATTTCCTTTTAAAATAATTGGCTGTCCCATAGAACGTGAGCCTAGTGGTTTAGCAAGAAGTTCGCGTAATGAACGCTTATCTAAATCGACTAGAGAAAATGCTAGTTTTATATTTAAAATGCTAAAAACTGCCAAATTAAAATTTGGCATAGAAAATGCTAAATCTATATCAGAGTGGGTGGTTTCTGAGTTTGCAAAAAATGAAGTATTTGAATTAGAATATTTTCAAATTGCCGAAGCAAGTACATTAACCCCTATTGTTAAAAAACAAAAAACAAAAAAATATAGGGCATTTATAGCAGTTTATGCAGAAGGCATTAGGCTAATTGACAATATAGCCCTTTAAAATAAGTAAATTTGTAAGATGCAAATAGAAGTTGTAAAGTCTAAAATACATAGAGTAAAAGTTACAGGTGCTGACCTTAATTATATTGGCAGTATAACTATTGATGAAGATTTAATGGATGCTGCTAATATAATTCGTGGCGAAAAAGTTCAAATTGTAAATAACAATAATGGAGAGCGTCTAGAAACTTATGCCATTCCAGGTCCAAGAGGCTCTGGAGAAATTACACTAAACGGAGCAGCATCTAGGAAAGTTGCTGTTGGAGATGTTCTAATTTTAATCACATACGGCAGTATGGATATAGAAGTTGCAAAAACCTTTAATCCTTCTTTAGTTTTCCCTAATGAAGAAAATAATTTGCTTAACTAGTTAGTTTTGAGGGATTCTACTAAAAAAGCTCTTAAAATTAGTATCCCTATTTTTTTAGGAATTTTTCTAGTTTGGTATTTATACCATTCAACTACCACAGAACAGCGAAAAGCTATTATCAATTATATTGCTAATGCCGATATTTTTTGGGTTTCTATTTCTATTATTATCGGAATAGCAAGTCATATTTCAAGAGCAATAAGATGGAATTACCTTCTAGAGCCCTTGGGCTATAAGCCAAAGATTCTAAATAATACCCTTATCATTTTAATTGCTTATTTAGCTAATTTAGGCATACCTAGGTCAGGTGAAATACTAAGAGCCACGGCATTATCAACATATGAAAACGTACCCTTTGAAAAAGGTATGGGAACAATAGTAACAGAAAGGATAATAGATGTAATAATGCTGCTTTTAGTAATATTTGTTGCCCTATTGCTTCAAACAGAGCTTATTCTTTCTTTTATAAATGAATCTGGATTAAATATTATTAGTGGCGGCATCTTGTTAATTGTTGGTGTTATTGGTTTAATCATAAGCATTAGATTAATAAAAAAATCGAAATCTGCTTTTGCTACCAAACTAAGAGGTTTCTTAAATAACCTATTAGAGGGCATTTTGAGTGTATTTAAAATGAAACGCAAATGGGCCTTTATTTTTCACACCGTATTTATATGGCTCGCTTATATTTTTATGTTTTGGGTTATTAAATTTACCATTATAGAAACCTCTGAGCTTTCTTTTGGTGCAATTTTAGTTGCATTTGTAGGGGGAGCATTTGCAATGACTACTACAAATGGTGGTTTTCTAGCATTCCCGATAGCGGTTAGTAAATCCTTAGAGTTATTTAATATTAATCCTGTAGAAGGCAATGCTTTAGGATGGATTATGTGGATATCGCAAACCTTTATGGTTATCGTTTTTGGGGCAATATCTTTTGTATTACTACCGTTATTAAATCGAAATAGATAATACTGATTATCATAAACCCAACAAATGAAGAAGTTCATTTTGCCTATAATGGCACTGCTATGTTTTGGTCTTAATGCACAAGTAAAAAAAGAGATTTTTGAATCTTTTAAACTTCAAGAAAGAAGAGATGTCTCTTACTACATTCCTGAAGACTATACTGATGATAAAAAATATCCTTTAATAGTAGTTCTAGATGCCGATTATTTATTTGATTTAGTTGTTGCAAATGCGAAATTCTATAGTGAACATATTCGCATGCCTAAACCTATTATAGTTGGGATTCACCAAAGTGAGAATGATTTAAGATGGGAAGACTGTGATTTTGATCTAACGAGTGGTTTACCCACAGAAAAGGGCAAACTATTTTATGAATTTTTGGGTACAGAACTTATCCCTTACGTAGAAACCAATTATAGTATAGCTCCCTTTAAAATGTTTATGGGATACGATATTACTGCTAATTTTGGCAATTACTTTCTCTTTAAAGATAGATCCTTATTTGATTCTTATGTAACGATATCTCCTCTTTTAGCTACTGAAATGGAAAGTAGAGTGCCCTCAAGGTTATTAGATTTGGATCAAGAGATTTTTTACAATGTGGTCCTCGAAAAAGAAAAAACTAAAGACCGCCAACGTATGCTGCAAATGAACAACGCAATACAATCCATAACTAAAGAAAATTTACATTACTTTTTTGACGAATATGATGACCCTGATCATATATCCATAGCAGCCTATGGTGTAAGTAAAGCATTCGATAACGTTTTTAAATCATTTAGACCTATAAGCCCTAAAGAGTACAAAGAAGAAATTCTTAAATCAGATGAACCCGTATTTAGCTATTTAGACGATAGGTATTCTAGGATTAAAGATTTATTAGGGTTTGAAAAACAAGTAGATGTAAATGATATTATGGCAATTTATGCGGCATCCATAAAAAAAGAAGACTATGAGTCTTTAAAAAAGCTTTCTGTTGTTTGTAAAAAACTGTACCCAGAGACAATGATGGGTTTTTATTTTGAGGGGGAATACCTAGAATTATTAGGTGAACCTAGAAAAGCCAAAACTGCTTTCGAAAAAGCCTACTTAATGGAAGAAATTGATTTCTTAACAAAAGATTTAACCGTAGAAAAAATTGATGCCCTTAAAGCTGATTTTGGCTACTAAACTTTCTTTGCCTTTTAAAGTTTAAACTTATCTTTAGCCAAAATCCGTAGCGTTCATGGCTAATACTAAAACAGCATTTTTTTGTCAAAAATGTGGCACCCAATATGCCAAATGGATTGGGCAATGTACTTCGTGTAAAGAGTGGAATACTGTAGTTGAAGAAATAGTACATAAAGAAGAAAAAAAATCTTGGAAAACGAGTTCTAGCAGATTACAAAAAGCTTCTAAACCACTTAGAGTAAAGGAAATAAATAGCGATAAAGAAATTCGATTAAATACACTAGATCTTGAATTTAATAGAGTTTTAGGAGGAGGTTTAGTTCCTGGTTCTTTAACCCTTCTTGGTGGAGAACCTGGCATTGGAAAAAGTACTTTATTACTTCAAATAGCCTTAAAATTAAACTACAAAATCCTTTATGTTTCTGGTGAAGAAAGCCAAAAGCAGATTAAAATGCGTGCAGAACGTATTCACCCAAATAGTGAAAATTGTTTTATCCTAACAGAAACTAAAACGCAAAATATTTTTCAGCAGATTGTAGCCCTAGAACCTGATATTGTTGTTATTGATTCTATACAAACTTTACACTCAGATTATATAGAGTCTGCTGCGGGGAGTATTTCACAAATTAGGGAATGTACCGCAGAGCTTATAAAATTTGCCAAAGAAAGTAACACGCCTGTCCTTCTTGTAGGACATATTACCAAAGATGGCACTATCGCAGGTCCTAAGATTTTAGAACATATGGTAGATACCGTTTTACAGTTTGAAGGCGATCAAAATTATGTATACCGTATTCTTCGTGCCTTAAAAAACAGATTTGGATCTACCGCAGAATTGGGTATTTATGAGATGCAAGGAAGTGGCTTGCGCGAAGTAAACAACCCATCAGAAGTATTAATATCAAAAAATGATGAGAATTTAAGCGGTACTGCTATCGCTGCTACGGTAGAAGGCGTACGTCCGCTTTTAATAGAAATTCAAGCTTTAGTAAGCACCGCTGTTTATGGAACACCGCAACGTTCTGCTACAGGTTTTAATGCAAAAAGATTGAATATGCTTTTGGCTGTTCTAGAAAAACGCGCAGGGTTTAAATTGGCCGCTAAAGATGTCTTTTTAAATATAACTGGTGGTATTTCGGTAGACGACCCTGCTATTGATTTAGCCGTAATTGCCTCAATACTATCTAGTAATTTTGACACCCCTATTCCTAAAGGCGTATGCTTTGCAGCAGAAGTTGGATTATCTGGAGAAATTAGATCTGTTCAAAGAACTGACCAAAGAATTTTGGAGGCCGAAAAACTAGGATTTACATCAATCTATGTTTCTAAAAGCAATAAAATTGCTTTAAAAAACACACAAATTAAAATACGTTTAGTTTCAAAAATTGAAGATGTTGTAAGCACTCTATTTCGTTAATTTAAGGCGCGGGATTAGGAATATCATTATGTATAGCTTCTATCCCTTTTAAAATATCATCCGACAATTCTACATTTATACTATCGATATTTTCAGTAAGTTGTTCAACTGATGTAGCACCTATAATAGTACTGGTAACAAAAGGTCTCGTATTCACAAAAGCTAAAGACATTTGAGTTAAAGAAAGTCCGTGCTCCTGTGCTAAATCGAAATATTTTTGAGTAGCTCTAACAGCGTTTTCATTACTATACCTATTGTAATTTGGAAAAAGTATGACCCTCCCTTTTCTAGGTTTTTTTCCACCTAAATATTTACCACTTAACACCCCAAAACCTAGGGGTGAATAGGGTAATAATCCTATTTTTGCTCGTGTTGCAACTTCGGATAGTCCTACTTCAAATAAACGGTTTAAAAGGCTATATGCATTTTGTATGGTTTGCATCCTAGGTAAATCTTGGTGTACTTTTGCCTCTTCTAAAAAACGCATGACTCCCCAAGGGTTTTCATTAGATAAACCCACTTGGCGTATTTTGCCTTCTTTAATCAAATCACGTAATGTTTCTAGTACTTGATGGATATTATCCTTCCAAAAGTCAGGAGTTGCTGTATTAAAACCTCGCTGACCAAAAAAATTAGTATTTCGTTCTGGCCAATGTAACTGGTATATATCTATATAGTCTGTTTGCAAACGTTTTAAGCTTCCTTCTACAGCACTTTTTATGGCATCTTTACTAAACCCTGTAGTACGTATATGTTTTGTGAATTCTGCAGGGCCAACAATTTTAGAAGCCAAAACAACTTTTTCTCTATTGCCAGTTTTTTTAAACCAATTACCTATTATTTCTTCTGTTACAGCGTACAATTCTTTTTTAACAGGTACAGGATACAACTCTGCAGTATCAAAAAAATTAACACCATGTTCAAAGGCATAGTCCATCTGTTCATGTCCTTCCGCTTCAGAATTCTGTCTCCCCCATGTCATTGTGCCCAAACAAATTTTACTAACCCTAATGTCTGTATTTGGGATACGAGTATATTTCATTTTGTAAAATTAATTAATCTACTTCTATAAGGATAGGGCAATGGTCACTATGTTTTGCTTCAGAAAGTATAACAGCACGTTTTAATCTATCTTTTAAGGTTTCGCCAACCATTGCATAATCTAAACGCCAACCCTTATTATTGTTTCTTGCATTGGCACGATAGCTCCACCATGTATAGTTATGGGGCTCTTTATTAAAATGTCTAAAACTATCTATAAAACCACTTTTCATAAAGTTTCCAATCCACTCGCGTTCTACAGGTAAAAACCCAGATACATTTTTAAGCCCTACAGGGTTATGTATATCAATAGCTTCATGACAAATGTTATAATCACCACAAACAATTAAATTAGGTTTCGTTTTTCTAAGTTCATCTGCATATTTTTGAAAATCGGCCATATATTTTAACTTAAACTCCAACCTATCGTTATTGCTGCCAGAAGGTAAATACATGCTCATTACTGATATGTCACCAAAGTCTGCACGAATATTTCGGCCTTCAAAATCCATATAATCAATACCCGTTCCATATTCCACATGGTCTGGCTTAACTTTACATAATAACGCTACGCCACTATAACCTTTTTTTTGAGCACTAAACCAATAATTATACGAATATCCGGCTGCTTCAAAAAGCGAAACGTCTACTTGGTCCTCATTCGCTTTTGTTTCTTGAATACAGATAACATCTGGACCAACAGATTGTAACCATTCTATAAAGCCTTTTTTTAATGCAGCACGAATTCCATTTACATTATAAGAGGCAATTTTCATATCTTCCTTTTTTTTATTAAAAATAGTTATTTTTAAACCTTACTTCATCATTAATGAAATCTATTTTTTTTGTCTCTTTAATTTTTTTTATCCCTTTTTTGTCGCTTAGTCAAAATGATACTATAAATGCCTTAGATGAAATCATTTTATTAGAAGACTTTATTAAAAAAAATGCCGTGGGTATTACCCCTTCATCAAAAATAAAAACAGAAGATTTAGAACCTTATAGCCCCATAGATTTTGCTTCTGGTATTAACCAAATTTCGGGTGTATATCTGCTTTCTGGAGCGTTAAACACCAATCGTATTACAATAAGAGGAATAGGTGCTCGCACTCCTTTTGGCACAGATCAGCTTAGGCTTTATTTTAATGGTATTCCTGTAACTAACGGTGCTGGGGTTTCAACCATTGAGGCTTATGATTTTGAAAATATAGGGGGTATAGAGGTTGTAAAAGGACCTAAAGGAACTACTCTAGGAGCAAATTTAGGAGGTGCTATTGTTTTAAATACAAAAGCCCCAAAAGTAGGGAGTACTATTTTTAAAAACTCATTTACTACTGGTTCTTTTAACCTATCAAAAAACAACTTTTCATTTAAACATTCCGAAAGAAACTTTAACCTAAATCTAAGTTATAATTATTTACAGACCGATGGTTTTAGACAAAATAACAGCTTTGATAGAGATGGTCTTCTATTAACTTCTTCAGTGCGAATTTACCCTAAAGGGAAACTAGATTTTTTAGTGAACTTTATTGATTATACGGGTCAAATACCTAGCTCAATAAATGAAACTGATTTTGAAGAAGATCCAACTAGAGCTGCTGCTAATTGGTTAGCTGCACAAGGCTTTGAAGATAACAAATCCACACTAGTAGGGCTCTCGTATAGCCATAGTTTTAATGCTAAGCTTAAAACAAAAACCAGCATTTTTTATACCTATTTAGATCATTTTGAGCCGCGCCCTTTTAATATTTTAGATGAATTTACAAACGGCTTTGGGTTTAGATCTATTCTTGAAGGTGAACTTTTTAAAGGAAATTTTACTCTAGGTGCCGAATTATATAAAGATGAATATAATTGGCAAACTTTTGAAAATCTTTTTGAAGAAAATAATGGCAACGGAAGTTTACAAGGTAACCGATTAAGTGATAATAAAGAATTTAGATCACAATTAAACGTGTTTGCTAGCTATAATTATGCACTCACAAAAGCATTAACCGCTCAATTCGGGCTTTCATTAAACAGCACAAGTTTTGACTTTAGAGATTTATTTAACCTAGGTGATTCTAACACGTCTGCACAACGCGATTTTGATGCCATTCTATTGCCAAATTTTGGACTACAGTATCGCATTAAAAGCGGGCAATTATACACCAATATTTCTCGAGGGTTTTCTAACCCAGGTCTTGAAGAAACTCTAACACCAGATGGCGTTGTTAATCCACAAATAAATCAAGAAAAAGGAGTAAACTATGAGTTGGGAACACAATTAAATTTACTCAAAAACAGACTGTTCTTAAATACAGCCTTATACCAAATAAGTATTACAGACCTTATTGTTGCAGAACGAATTAATGAAGATCAATTTATTGGCCGTAATGCAGGTAGAACTAGGCACCGTGGCATTGAAATAGATTTAAATTATCTTCAAAAAATTGGTGATAAATGGTCCTTAGCACCTCGATTAAGCTATACCTATAACAATCATAGATTTATTGATTTTGTTGATGAAGAAGACGATTTCTCTGGTAATAGATTAGCTGGTGTTCCTGAACATAGAATAAGCTCTGGCATAAGTCTTAATAAAGGTAATCGGTTTACTTTTAGTTTACATCACCAATTTACAGATGAGATTCCTTTAACAGACACTAATGATTTAAATAGTGAATCGTTCAATATATTTGGAGGTCAATTACGTTATCAAATACCTATTTCAAATACCTTAAACCTTACTGCTAATTTTGGAGCCAATAACCTTTTTGATACCAATTATGCGCGTTCTGTTTTAATTAATGCTGTAGGTTTTGGTGGCGCACAACCGCGTTTCTTTTTTCCTGGAAATGGACGAAATTATTATGGAGGAATTGTATTAAAATATGCGCTTGTTAAATATTAATTATGGCTAACAAAAACACACTTATTAATTATGTAGAGTTTAAGTCTACTAACCTTAAAAAGACAAAAGAATTTTACAGCCAAGCATTTGGTTGGGTTTTTACTGATTATGGTGATGCCTATACTGCTTTTTCTAAAAGTGGCTTAGAAGGTGGTTTTGAACTAACAAAAGAGCCTATTGCTAACGGAGCTCTTGTAGTACTTCACCATGATAATTTGAATAAAATAAAAGCAGAAATAATTTCTGCGGGTGGTACTATTTCTTTGGATATTTTCTCTTTCCCAGGTGGAAGTCGTTTTCATTTTATAGATCCTTCTGGCAATGAGCTTTCTGTTTGGTGTGCCGAATAGTTAATTATAGATATAAAAAAGCGCCCACCAATGGCGGACGCTATAATATTTATAACAATTCTCCTATTATTTTAAATCGAAAAGGTCAGCGTTCATCACTTTTGTAAATGCTTTTACAAAATCGTTTACAAAACGAGCTTCTCCATCATTAGAAGCATATACTTCTGATACAGCTCTAAGTTCTGTATTAGAACCAAAAATAAGATCAGCACGAGACCCCGTAAACTTTAAAGCCCCTGTACGACGGTCTGTTCCTGAGAATAATGTATCATCAGAAGAAAGTGCAGCCCATGTATAGGTGAAATCTAATATGTTTACAAAAAAGTCATTTGTTAGTTGTCCTTCTCTATCAGTAAATACACCAACTTTAGAGTCGTTATAGTTAGCACCTAAGACCCTAAGACCACCCACAAGAGCCGTCATTTCTGGTATTGAAAGGTCTAATAATTGTGCTCTATCTACTAATAAATCTTCAGCAGATGCGTTTTGTTTTCCTTTTGCATAATTTCTAAAACCATCTGCTTGTGGTTCTAAAAATTTAAATGATTCTATTTCTGTTTGTTCTTGAGTAGCATCTCCTCTTCCGCTAGAAAAAGGAACTGTCACATTATGACCAGCACTTTTAGCAGCTGTCTCAACACCAACACTACCACCTAGCACAATTAAATCTGCTATAGAAACAGTACCTGCAAAATCACCTTGTATTTTTTCGTATACTGCTAAAACCTTTTCTAATGCTACTGGGTTATTAACTTCCCAACTTCTTTGAGGCTCTAAACGAATACGAGCTCCGTTTGCACCACCTCTTTTATCTGTATGTCTAAATGTAGAAGCAGATGCCCAAGCCGTAGTTACCATTTGAGATACCGATAGACCTGAATTAGTAATAGCGCTTTTTAAAGTTTCTACTTCGGTAGCACTTAGCACATTCCCTGTAGGTACTACATCTTGCCATATTAATTCTTCACTAGGCACTTCTGGTCCTAAGTAACGTGATATAGGTCCCATGTCTCTGTGTGTAAGCTTGTACCAAGCACGTGCAAATGCATCTTCAAATGCTTCAGGGTTTGCTTTAAAATGTTGTGATATTTTCAAGAATTCTGGATCTACTTTCAATGCCATATCAGCATCCGTCATCATAAGCGCTTGTCGCTTAGAAGCGTCTCCAGCAGTTGGAGCAGTTGGAGCACCAGAATCTGCTTTTGGAGTCCATTGCGGAGCTCCTGCAGGGCTCTTTGTAATTTCCCATTCGTAGTCTAACAATACCTTAAAAAAGTCGTGATCCCATTTGTTTGGATTAGGCGTCCAAGCACCTTCAAGTCCACTTGTAATTGCATCATCCAATACACCAGTTCCGTAGGTGTTTTTCCATCCAGTACTCATTTGCTCAATAGGTGCGCCATGAGGTTCTGCACCTACATATTTATCTGCATCGGCAGCACCATGGGCTTTACCAAAAGTGTGGCCTCCAGCAGTAAGTGCTACAATTTCTTCATCATTCATTGCCATACGACCAAAAGTAATTCGCATATCATATGCAGTACCTATAGGATTTGGCACTCCGTCAGGACCTTCTGGATTTACATATATAAGGCCCATATGTACTGCGCCTAAAGGAGCTTCTAATTTATCTCTTCCTTCAGAAAAACGAGCATCATTACCTAACCACTCTTTTTCTGAACCCCAATAAATATCTTGCTCTGGTTCCCATACATCTTCTCTACCTGCTCCAAAACCAAAAGTTTTTAAACCCATAGATTCTATTGCAACATTCCCTGCCAAAATCATTAAATCTGCCCAAGAAATTTTATTGCCATATTTCTTTTTAATAGGCCATAATAATAAGCGTGCTTTATCTAGATTACCATTATCTGGCCAGCTATTTAATGGTGCAAAACGTAATGTTCCAGAACTAGCTCCTCCTCTTCCATCACCTGCTCTATATGTTCCTGCACTATGCCAAGCCATACGTATAATTAAACCTCCATAATGTCCGTAATCTGCTGGCCACCAATCTTGTGACTCTGTCATAAAGTTTGTTAAATCTTTCTTTAACTCGGTATAATTAATACTATTAAATTCCTTTGCATAATCAAAATCTTCACCTACAGGGTTAGATTTTGCAGCATTTTGTCTTAGTATATTTAACTTTAATTCGTTTGGCCACCAATCTCTATTGGTAGTACCATTACCGGCAGCTTTCTTATGAGCCCCACCCATTACTGGGCATTGGCTAATATCTCCTTTACCATTATGTGGATCGTTCATAGTATATTAGTTTTATTTTATTATTTTTCTTGATAAGGTCTAAAAGTAGTACTATTGAAATTAAAATAAATTATACTTTTTATCTTTTTGAATTATATAGCTATTAGAAATCTTTATGGTAAAATTAATTGCCTATTTCTTATAGCTCTTTTTTGATAAAAAGCTACTTCTTATGCCTAAACAAGATATTTAAAAAACTCTTTAAATGACACTTAAAAAGATACTCCTTACCCTTTTTTTTATTGGCATATATTCTACTTATGGCCAAGAAGAGCTTATGGTTAATGCCTATAATAGAAAAACCACATCTTTAAACGGGTATTGGAAATATATTGTTGACCCCTATGAAAACGGTTTTTACAATTATAGATACGAGGCTTTTGAAAACCAAACGAACCCCTCTAGTGGTGCCTTTTTTACCAATACAAAAAAGAAAAGTAAAGCAGACCTTATTGAATACGATTTTGATAAAGCGGATAGCTTACGTGTTCCTGGTGACTGGAATACCCAAAAGACAAATCTATTTTATTATGAAGGTACATTGTGGTACAAAAAATCATTTGATTACGTTAAAACAAATGCAGAAAATAAAGTCTTTCTGTACATAGGGGCTTCTAATTATGAAACCGATGTATACCTAAACGGCAAAAAACTTGGTAAACATATTGGTGGCTTTACCCCTTTTCAATTTGAAGTGACACATCTATTAAAAGAACGGCAAAACTTTGTTGTTGTTAAAGTAGATAATAAAAGAAAAAAAGACGCCGTACCCACATTAAATACAGACTGGTGGAACTACGGAGGTATTACCCGAGACGTAAAACTTATTGAAACACCCAAAACCTATATTAGTAATTATACGCTACAGCTATCTAATAAAAATACAATTAAAGGTCGAATTAAATTAAATGACATTAGTAATAACAGTATTGCTATTACGCTTAAAATTCCAGCTCTTAAAATCGACAAAACTTATAAAACAGATGAAAACGGTATTGCTGAGTTTGAAATACAATCTAAAAAGATAAAATATTGGTCTCCTAAAAACCCGTATTTATATGACATAAGTATACATACTAAAGATGATACGCTAAATGACCAGATTGGATTTAGGACTATTAAGACCGAAGGGTCAAAAATTCTTTTAAATGGTGAACCTATTTTTTTAAAGGGCATTTCAATACATGAAGAAAGCCCTATAAATGGGGGGCGCGCAAATTCTATAGAAGATGCCCAACAACTACTTGGTTGGGCTAAAGAAATGGGGTGTAATTATGTTAGGCTAGCCCATTATCCACATAATGAGCATATGATACGTTTAGCAGACAAGATGGGTATTTTGGTTTGGGAAG
>CAZLUS010000016.1:21111-24861 GCA_964562775.1 uncultured Flavobacteriaceae bacterium
CATAATGAGCATATGATACGTTTAGCAGACAAGATGGGTATTTTGGTTTGGGAAGAAATACCTGTGTATTGGACTATTTCTTGGCATAATAAGACAACTTATCAAAATGCAGAACAACAATTATCTGAAGTAATAGACCGCGATAAAAATAGAGCTAGTGTTATTGTTTGGTCTATGGCAAATGAAACGCCAACAAGTGATGACCGAAATACTTTTTTAAAAAACCTTGCCACTCATACGCGTGCAAAAGACCCTACCCGACTAATTAGTGCAGCTCTTGAACAAAAAGACTACGAAGGCGCTTTAAATACTAGAACTATTGACGACCCTTTTGCTGATGTTGTAGATATATTGAGTTTTAATCAATATATAGGCTGGTATGATGGGGGTATTGAAAAATGCAAAACCATTAAATGGCATATTTCGCAAAACAAACCAGTAATAATTTCTGAATTTGGAGCAGGTGCTAAGTATGGCTTGCACGGTGCTAAAGATGAAAGATGGACCGAAGAATACCAAGAATACCTATACCAAGAAACTTTAAAAATGATAGATAAAATACCGCAATTACAAGGTATATCTCCTTGGATATTGGTAGATTTTAAATCTCCAAGAAGAGTACTCCCAGAAATACAAGATACCTATAATAGAAAAGGTTTAATTTCTGAAAAAGGCGAAAAGAAAAAGGCTTTTTACGTACTCCAAGGTTATTATAAAACGAAGAAATAAAGATTCTTATATGCTCTTTCTTGCCATTGAGGCAATTCTTGATTTCTACAATTCTACTATATTGTCTCCTTAAATTATAACTGTAATTTAAGATTAAATGAAAGAACAAATTTGATTTTAAGAGAAATCGTTATAGTTAGATACATCTATTTTTTACGATTTAGAAAAAATTAAACGTGAGGTATTTTCCGTTTTAAAGTGATTTTTTCAGCTTGAGTTTATTTTATTTTAAAATTTAAGATCCTTAGAAGTAATTTGTCGTGTATAAAAAAGACTATTATAAAATTACAAGATCCCCGATTATGAATTATATAACTCACTCATCAAAAAACAACAACGCTAGAATCTATTCTTTATATATTGTTCTTGCTATTATTCTTATAAGTTGTGAAACCTCATCTTTATCTGAACTCGCTGCTATAGAAAATGAAGAAGAAACTATCGATATAGTAACCTATGAAAATCGTGCGCAAGCAATACTAGATAGCGCATGTGTTGAATGTCACAATATAAATAACGCAGAAGCTGATGTTAGATTAGATACTTTTGATTTTGCATTTATAGAAGCAGATAACGGAAGAATGCTAGCTCGAATGATAGACACGTCAAACCCAATGCCGCCAAGCGGAAACCTGCCTGACAATATTATAGAGGACATCGCAAATTGGATAGACAACGGCATCTTAGAAAATTAATATATATGAAAAAATCTATTTACTTCCTCTTGTTTTTTGCAGGAATAGCACAAAGCTTTGGTCAAAAATTTTATACAAAAACAGGAACATTGAATTTTGAAGGTGCTGTAGAAGCCTTTGAACCGGTAAGAGCCAGTAATAAAACCACAACAGCAATTTTAGATATAAGTACTGGAAAAATTGCTGTATTAGGTCTCGTTAAAGGGTTTCGCTTTAAAAATGCACTTATGGAAGAGCATTTTAATGAAAACTATATGGAGAGTGATACATATCCTAAAGCAACATTTAATGGTATTGTTAATGATTTTTCTATAACAAATCTTAATGCTGAAAAAGAATATACCGTGAGCGGTAATCTTAACATACATGGAAAAACAAAAAAAATAACTACCAAAATTTCTATTGGCAAAGAAGGTGAGGTAATTTTGATAAAAACTAATTTTGCTGTAACCCCGGCAGATTTTGATATTGATATTCCAAGTGTAGTTCGTGAGAAGATTTCTGACAACATTACTATTGTTGCTGAATTTGATTTAAAGGAAAGGTCATAACACATAAAAACTCGTGAAAAACAAAAAAATAATCTTAGGCCTTATTGCACTTATTGCTATTATAGCAATGATAAGCTATAATTACATCTATAAAGATCATAGAGATATTGAATCTGAAAAAGCAGCCTACACTGTAAAAGCAGCTAGTTTCATCAAAGAGTTTCAACTAAATGAAGCAGAAGCCACAACAAAATACTTGAACAAAACAATTGAAATTGAAGGAACTCTCAGTAGTATTGATGAAAATTCTGTTGTTCTTGAAGAACTTATTTTCTTTGCTTTAAATAAAAACGAAACGCCTCCAACAACAGATAAATTAGCTGCCATTATACGCATAAAAGCTAGGTGTATAGGTTATGACAATTTACTAGAAGAAATAAAATTAGATCAAGCCACAATACAATAATAAAAATATAATCGTTATGAAGAAATTAATATTCCTTCTATTATTCTTACCCGTAATTGCTACAGCTCAAGATGATTTATTAGACGAATTAGAAGAAGGGTTATCTGATGAAAAACAACCCGTAAGTGCTGTTTTTAAAGGTATTAAAATTGTTAATTTTGAATCTACAAAACTTGTCGGAGACAAACAATTACAATTTATTATATCGCACCGTTTTGGAGATTTAAGTGATGGAATAGACAACTTTGTTGGCTTAGATGATGCTACAGCTCGTATACAGTTTGTATATGGTGTAACAGATTGGTTAAATGTAGGCGTATCACGTTCGGGTTTTAACAAAACATATGATGCCTTAGTAAAATATAGACTTCTACGTCAAATAGAAGGTGGTTCTCCTGTAACGCTTGTTGGCTACCATTTAATTAATGTCAATACTGATTTTGATTCTGATTTATTCCCTAATCTCACTTTCAATGACCGTTTAGGCTACGCAAATCAAATATTGATTTCTAGAAAATTTAACGATTGGTTGTCTTTACAATTGAGCCCTACCTATTTTCATGATAATACCGTTGTTGAAGATGGCCAAGATAACGCACAATTTGCTTTAGGAATAGGGGGTCGATTTAAGTTTACTAAAAGACTTGCTTTTATAGGAGATTACGGAATTCATTTGAACAGAGTAGCTAATTCTGTTTTTAATAATGCATTATCTTTAGGGATAGAAATTGAAACAGGAGGTCACGTCTTTCAAATACATGTATCTAATTCGCAAGCCATTTTTGCCAATGGATTCTTAGGGCAAGCCAGAGGAGATTTTGGTGATGGAAATATCTTTTTAGGGTTTAATATTTCTCGTGCTTTTAGTATAGGAAATAAAAAACAATATTAATCCCCTTTGTGTTTAAAACTATTCTAAAACCTTTGAGTCTTGCTATACATTAATGATAGATTAGATATTATGGGGTCATATTAGATATGCTGTGTTCTAATCATACTACTTGATGATATATTGTAGTTACAATAACTCCTTTATTTTTATTTAATCTTATGGATGACACCACCTTTTCTTCTTTTACTTTTAAGTTAAAAGGAGGGGCTAATAAATCCACTCCACTTTGCTTTTTTAAGCGAATTCCTTGTCCAGAAATGATATCTAAATTAGGTTCAAAACTTCCATCGGGTAGGTGTTCCGTTAAAATAATGTATTGAAAATTGGTTAGTTTGCTAACTACTTCCTTAATCTCTGTATTAGATAAATGTTGTAAAACTTGCCTTAGTATAACACAATCGGCTTTTGGCAAAGCAGCTGTTGCGATATCTAAACAACGAAATTCTAAATTTTCTTCTTTAAATATGCTTTTGTTAT
>CAZLUS010000017.1:0-24795 GCA_964562775.1 uncultured Flavobacteriaceae bacterium
GGATAAATCTTTAGAATATATATTAACCGAAATAGAGACTATCTATGGTTTAGATTTTATTTTAAATAGCAAATCTCTAAAAACTATGGAAGGCTCGTTATCTATTCCTGTTGATAATTTACCAATTACACTAGCTATTATAGAACGTACCCTGAATGTAAAAGTAGAACGCTATGACAAACAAATTTTTATTTCTGAATTATAGCTCTAAAAGAAAGAGCCGGAAGATACTGGAATATCTAGCCGACTCTAAATATTAATTATTAAGAACAACAAAGATGAAAAAAACTATCAAACTAACTATGCTATGCTTAAGCATATTTTTTTCTGCAAATTCGTATATGCAGGCAAGCACGCTAGAAAATTTGGAAAAAACACCTTTAAAAGAGGTGTTAAACCAATTTGAAAAAAGATTTAATGTATTTTTTTCTTATGAAAAATCTACTGTTAAAAATATAGAAGTATCCTTCGAGTTTTTGGCAAACGAGAAGAGCGATGAAGCAATAACTAGGCTCTTAAATACGGTAAATCTTGACTTTGAAACTTTTGGAAATAAATATATTGTCATCTATCAAAAAAACAAAAAGTCAAGTAGAAGTGTAGAGAAACTTAAAAAGCATTTCCTTGAGATAGAAAAGATAGAGTCTGAAAGTGATATTCAAGTGCTTAGTAAGCATCAAAAATTTAAGCTAAAGAGGCAAGAAAATGTAATTTCTGGTACCGTTAAAGATACTTTTGGAGAGCCATTACTTGGAGCTACAGTATTAGTAGAAGGTACTAATAATGGAGTTACTACAGATTTTGATGGTAAATTTTCTGTATCTGTAAAATCATTCCCTGTAAATTTAATTGTTAGATATGTTGGTTATACCACTCAGACGATTACAGTTTCCAGTACAGATGAATTAAACATAACCCTTCAAGAAAATGTAAATGAGATAGATGAAGTCTTTGTAACCGCACGTAAAAGAGAAGAAACCTTAAAAGATGTGCCTATTGCTATTACAGCGGTTAGTGGAGTAAAGCTAGACGCTCTTGGTGCTCAAGATATTACGGCAACAGCTGCTTTGTCACCTAATGTGAATTTTAGTTATGGTGGTACATCATCAGGCTCATCCTCTGCAGCCGTTGTATATATTAGAGGGGTTGGTCAAAATGATTTTGTCCCTACCGTAGATCCAGGTGTAGGTATTTATTTAGATGGGGTTTATTTAGGCCGTTCTGTAGGAGCGGTTTTAAGTTTGGCAGATGTGCAACGTGTTGAAGTTTTAAGAGGACCTCAAGGAACACTATTTGGAAGAAATACTATTGGAGGGGCAATTAGTTTAACTTCTAATGAACCCGCAGATGAATTTAGTGGGAATTTAAAAATTACTGGTGGTACGTTTAATAGATTTGATTCTTCTGCTATATTTAATATTCCTTTTTCTGATAAAGTAAAAAGTTCTGTTTCTTTATTACAAAGAAGAAGAAATGGTTATGTAGAACGTTTAGTAGCTGGCGATGATTTGGGAGATGAAAATCTTTTAGGCGTAAAAACTACAGTACTTTACAAGCCTAGCGATAATTTTAAAATTAAAGCTAGTTTTGATTATTCATCTGAAGATGAGTCTTCGGCAGCAGAAGAGCAGTTAAGTTCTGCAGGGGTATTTACTGATAATATATTAGGTGGAATTGAAGATCAAGTTAGTACAATCCCATTTACTACTAATGAAACTGGCCCAAGTCTTAATAATACTGATGCTTTTGGAATATCTCTAGTAGCTGATTTAGATTTAAATGATAATCTTTCATTAAAATCAATTTCTGCATATAGAGACCTTAGGGCTGGTTTTGCTAGATCTACAGATGGTACTCCTATAGATGTATTTGGAACAATAGATGTATTTACTCAGGATCAATTTTCTCAGGAACTACAGCTTATTGGAGGATATGATAAAGTAGATTTTGTAGCAGGTGCTTATTATTTTCAAGAAAATGCATTTAATGCAGTTGTCGCTAGTGCTGATGCTACAGGCATACCTGTTTTTCCTTTTGATATTGGGGGTACAACAGACAACCAAAGTTTAGCAGTATTTGGCGAGCTAACCCTTCATTTGGGAGAAAATTTCCATTTAACAGGTGGCTTACGTTTTACAGATGAAACCAAAGCGTATGATCCTTTTGCAATTAATGCATTAGGAGGTTTAAATGTAACACCTGGGTTTAGAGAGCTAGATTTTAGCGAATTAACATGGAGAGGAATAGCTGCCTATGACATATCAGAGTCTGTAAATGCTTATGTATCTGCTTCAAAAGGATTTAAAAGTGGTGGTTTTGATGTTAGATTTACAAATCCTACAGAAGATTTAGAGCCAACTTCATTCTTACCAGAAACTGTTAATTCTTTTGAAGGTGGGCTTAAAACCTATTTTAAAGAAGCAGGCCTTAGATTCAACCTTGCATTGTTTTACTCAGATTATGAAAACATTCAGGTATCTATAAACCCTCCAGGAGGTATCGCAACAAGAACTGTTAATGGTGCTGAAGCAAGATTATTTGGAGCAGAATTAGAGTTTGACTGGTCTCCAGCAAAAAATTTAATTATTGATGGTTCCTTAGGACTCATTGAAGCAGAATATACAAGCCTTGCTGAAGGTAGTGAGTTAAGTTTAGAAGACGAGTTTATTAGAACGCCAACAAGTACGTATACCATAGGCGTTTCATATTTAGCCGAGCTTGGCAATAATAGAACTTTAACGCCAAGGATTAATTTAAATGCTGCAAATGATATTCATTTTGAGCCTGTAAATAATGAATTTGTTTTTGAAGATGGTTATGCAAATATTAATATATCTGCTCTGTACAAAACAGGTAATGGCAAACTTGAATTTACCGGTGGAATAAATAACTTAACTGATGAACGCTATTTATTAGCCGGAGATTCAAACGGAACAATAGGATATGCTCTTGGTATTTTTCAACTACCTAGAAACTGGTATGCATCCGCAAGATTTAATTTTTAGTTTGAGTTAGTTTATGTTTTGAATTAAAAAGGTCTCAAATTTTTGAGGCCTTTTTAAGTAAATGTTGTTAAGTTTTGATATTAAATTGTGAAAAATATCAGCGGTTTAAGTAACTAATACTTTTCCCTTGTTAATATACTAGGGCAGAAAACATTACATTTCGCAGTGGAGTCGAATAATATTTTTTTAGATAGTTTAAAAAAGCAGGTGGACGGTGAGGTTTATAGTGATAAACTTCATTTGAGTCTTTACAGTACAGATGCATCAAACTATCAAGTAGTCCCTGTTGCTGTTTTGCTGCCAAAATCTGTTTCAGATGTAAAAAAGGCCGTAAAATGTGCTTTCAATTACAATGTTTCAGTAATATCAAGAGGTGGAGGTTCAAGCCTTTCAGGACAGTCCATAGGAGCGGGTCTCATAATAGACTACAGTAAATTCATGAATGAAGTGCTCTTGTTGGACGCTCAAAAACATGAAATACAAATTCAACCCGGAATACCTTTAAGTAAAGTAAATAAGTTTCTAGCCACAAAACAGCAAATGATAGGGCCTGACCCATCATCAGCAAAAGTAGCCACCTTAGGCGGTATGCTTGGTAACAACACCACTGGATCACACTCCATTGTTTATGGTCAAATGATAGATCAGGTTAATTCATTGGATGTAGTTTTAGCAGATGGCACCTTACTACAATGCAGAAAAAAAACTAAAGAAGAATTAGAGCAACTACTATCACAAAATTCTAAAGAGTCAAAAATTTATGGCAAAATCTTAAACCTATTAGATGAGTATAAAGAAGAAATCTCAACTAGGTATCCAAAAACATGGAGAAACGTAGCGGGTTATAACCTAAATAGACTTCTTAAAGAATATCAAATTGATGGAAGTCTTAATTTAACTTCTCTAATGATTGGAAGTGAAGGTACCTTAGGCTCCATAGTATCCGCTTCCGTGAAAACTGTAGCTATTCCTAAAACGACCCGATTGGCATTAGTTCACTTTAGTGATATTGTGAAAGCCTGTGAAGCAGTTCCTTCCCTTTTAGAAACAGGACCTACAGCAATAGAGTTATCTAATGATTACTTTTTTAAGATAGTGGCAGCTAATCCTGCCTATAATTCCATCCAAAGTGAGTTTATAAAAGGTACACCCGAAATTGTATTGATTGTTGAATATAGTGCAGGTACTCTACAAGAGCTTGAGCCTAAGATTGAGGCTATGTTTAGCAAGCTAAAAGAAATAGATCATCATGAGGAAGTTGTATTACGAAAGACCCAAAAAGAAATTGATGAGGTATGGATGATGAGAAAGGCTGGTTTTGGTCTTATGATGAGCAAAAGAGGCGACTCCAAACCACTATCATTTGCAGACGACGCGGCAGTACCTGTTGAAAACCTTTCTAAATTTTTACCCGAATTAAAAGAACTTTTTGAAGAAGAAGGTATCAATGCTGCGATGGTTGGCCATGCATCGGCTGGTTGCGTGCATATTAATCCTAACATCAATCTTAAGACAGAACAAGGTATAGCACAAATGAAAAAGCTCTCTGTACAAATTGCGGAAACAGCAATGAAGTACAATGGCACAACCTCTGGCGAACATGGTGAGGGCTTGGCAAGAAGTTATTTTAACGAACAGCTTTATGGTAAGCGCTTACATGAAGCTTTCAAACAGGTTAAAGAGATATTTGACCCAAAAAATGTAATGCAACCGGGAAAGATATTAAATGCTTCAAAACCTTGGGATACCAATTTGCTTCGCTACAAACCTGAATATAAAACTCCCTTAGCACCCAAAGAAACAGCTCTTGATTTTTCAAAGGATGGTGGCTTTAGTGGCATGGTAGAAATGTGCAATGGTATGGGTTTTTGCCGTAGTGAGGATGGGGGAACTATGTGTCCGTCATACCGGGCGACAAAGGATGAGCAACATAGTACTCGCGGAAGGGCAAATGCATTGCGTGCAGCTATTAAAGGGGATTTACCTGATGGATTATCTGATAAATCGCTCTATGATACATTAGACCTTTGTCTTGAATGTAAGGCATGCAAAACCGAATGTCCTTCATTGGTTGACATGGCGAAACTGAAATATGAGTATTTACATCAATATCAAAAAGAGAATGGTTTTGCGCTAAAAAGCAGGGTTTTTGGTCATGTACATACCTTAAATAAAACCATGAGACCCATAAGGTGGTTGGCAAATACTTTGTTTAAGAATAAGATATTCAAACATATCTTACAATCAACTATAGGAGTGGATGTAAGGCGAACGTTCCCATCTTTTGCCAAAGAAAATTTCATAAAATGGTTGTACAATAGAAAAGAGAAACCCGATAACACAACACTAAAAGAAATTATACTTTGGAATGATACCTATGTTACATTTAATAACCCAGAAATTGGCAAAGCAGCCGTACATATTTTAGAAGCACTTGATTACAAGGTTACTGTATTAAAAAAGAGGGTTTGCTGTGGTAGGCCAATGATTTCTAAAGGCTTATTGGATAATGCAAAAACCAATGCTGCAACTAATGTTAGTTTATTGATTCCCTATGCGAAAAAAAGGATTCCAATTATTGGTTTAGAGCCAAGTTGTATAGCAACATTCAAAGATGAATACCCAGATTTACTAAAAAATGAAGAAGCGGAAATAGTTGCTAAAAATTCCTTCTTTTTTGAAGATTTCTTTATGAAACTATATTCTGAGGGGAAATTTAATATATCACTTAACGCAATAGAGAACATAGATACGATTAAGGTTCATAATCACTGTTATCAAAAAGCAATTGGACAACCCCAAAACACCAACGACCTTCTTAGCTTAATTCCTAATACTAAAATCCAAGAAATTAAGAGTGGATGTTGTGGTATGGCAGGGTCTTTTGGCTACGAAAAAAGTCATTATGAAGTATCTATGACTATTGGCGAAGAAAAGCTATTCCCAGAGGTAAGGAATTCCTCTAAAGGTACCCTTATAGCTGCATCAGGCATATCATGTAGACACCAAATTAAAGATGGCACGGGAGTTAAGTCTTTACATCCTTTAGAAATTATAGAAATGGCATTAATTAAACAGAGCCAATAACATGAGTTTAAAAAAAACATTAAAAAATATAGGCCCAGGTTTACTTTTTGCAAGTACAGCTATAGGAACTTCACACCTTGTTTTATCTACTAGAGCAGGTGCTCATCATGGAATGATTTTCTTAGGAATCATCTTAGGAGCCCTAGTTTTAAAGTATCCTTTTTATGAGTTTGGGCCACGCTATGCAAATGCTACAGGTTACAGTTTACTTAAAGGATACAGAGATCAAGGACTTTGGACGATTATCTTATTTACAGTAGTTGTTTTCATTAGTATGTTTGCTGTTGTAGGGGCCACAGCGGCAGTAAGTGCGGGTTTACTAAGCACAATGTTGGGGGTTAGTAGTATCTCTGTTCCCGTGTTAGCTGGATGTATTTTATTGGTAACTGTTGTTTTATTACTTGCAGGTGGCTACGCTGGTTTAGACCGCTTTATTAAATTGATTTCTATAATTCTATTGGTTACTGTTTTTACGGCTTTTATAGCGGTATTACTAAAAGGACCCATGGAGCCGGTTAAAGGATTTATAGCCCCATCTCTTTTGGAAGGAGCGGGACTAACTTTGCTGGTTGGTTTACTTGGTTGGATGCCTTCTGGTATGGAAGCTTCAACAATGAATAGTCTTTGGGTAGTGGAAAAAATTCGCTCTTCAAATTACCATCCTACCTTAAAAGAAAGTCTCCTAGATTTTAATATTGGATATGTTTTTACCATTGTTTTAGCATTGCTATTTTTAACTATAGGTGCATTTTCTGTGTATGGAACGGGTCAATTACTGGAGGGGAATGCAACCCAATTCTCTAATAAACTATTAAATATTTTTACCGGAAATATTGGCCAATGGGCATACCCTATTATTGCAATCGCTTCTTTTGGTACAATTTACGGTACCTTGGTAACCATTTTAGATGCTTTTCCTAGATCCTTTATTGGAGGTCTTAGAGCATTAAAATTTAAAGAAATTAGTAAGAATGATGAACAACAGAAATTTCTAGATAAGGCCTATAAAATTTGTGTGGTAGTCGTAGGTGTTGGTAGCTTTCTACTCTTCTATTTGTCTGCGGCTAGTATGATTAAGATACTAGAAGTGGCAACTATTATTTCCTTTTTAGGGGCTCCTATTATTGGATTTATGAATTTAAGAGCTGTACAAAGTGCTGCGGTACCGGTATCCCATCGTCCACCTAAATGGATGTTAATCTTGGCATATTTGGGTTTATTATCCATGGTAGGCTTTGCCATATATTATTTGTCAACCCTCTTATAAAAATCATTGTGAATTACGAAAAACATCGTAAAAAATTGATGGATAAGTATCCTGCAATTATTGATTTAGCTCGTAAAGCTAAAAAAAGGATTCCTAAAGTTGCCCGAGAATACTTAGTATCCGGGACGGGAAGCGAGGATTTAGTAAAGAAAAATCTTGAATCATTTAAAAACATCACATTTACACCGCAATTTTGTAAAGGAGAAATACATCCTAATATAAAAACAAAGCTATTAGGGCAAACCTTTAACGCCCCGTTTGGTATGGCTCCAGTAGGTCTAGCTGGTTTAATGTGGCCAAAAGCAGAACAAATTCTAGCAAATACAGCTCGTACGTATGGTATTCCATATACTTTAAGTACAGTAGGCACAGAAACTCCTGAAGTGGTTGGACCAATTGCGGGAGATATGGGCTGGTTTCAACTATACCCCCCCAAAAGAAAGGAAATACGAAGTTCCATATTGCAAAGAGCAAAAGAAGCTGGTTTTCATACTTTGGTAGTGACTATAGATGTGCCCACGCCGAGTAGAAGAGAAAGAACTATGCGAGCTGGTCTAAAAGCGCCGCCAAAAATTACACCGAGTTTTATTTGGGACGGAATTACACACCCAAAATGGACTATGGAGACCTTAAAAAACGGACTCCCCAAATTAAAAACAGTGTCGCAATACGCAGAGAAAAACAAAATACGCTCGATACATGATTTTGTGGAAAAAGAATTAGGAGCTAATCTAAGTTGGGAGTATTGCAAAGAAATAAGAGATGAATGGGATGGTCCAATAGTACTTAAAGGGGTATTGCATCCTAAAGATGCAGAAAATGCCATAAAGATTGGTATGGATGGTATTGTAGTTTCTAACCATGGCGGCAGGCAATTTGATGGCGCGCCTACTGCTATTGACGTTTTACCGGAAATAGCCAAAGTTGCCAAAGGGAAAACTGCAATTCTTTTTGATAGTGGTGTCCGATCTGGTTTAGATATTATGAGGGCATTACATCTAGGAGCAGAATTCGTACTTCTAGGGAGACCGTTTATTTATGGTGTAGCAGCATTAGGAAAACTTGGAGGAGATCATACTACTGAAATTCTAATGGAAGACCTTAAAAACAATATGATTCAACTAGGAATCAATTCTTTAAATAAACTGTAAACATATCTACTTAATCTAAACATTAAACAATAGTGAAAGATGAGTTGATTAAAGTTTATACCGCATCATAATCTTTAAAATAAAATAAGTATAGCTCCTTTAAAAGAAGGTTAGGATGAGGGGATAATTCATTTTATATTCGCAACAAAGTTTTTAGGTTGACAAAAACTTCCATTTTAGAACTTTTTGAACAGTCTCCTCCACTAAGGAAACTGCGGCAGACTATTGCTCAAAACGAACCTACTAAAACTAATAAAGTACAGCTCAAAGGGCTTACAGGGTCATCTTTATCATTTACCATTGCACAAGTATTTAAAACCAATGATTTACCTTTTCTTATAGTACTTAATGATAAAGAAGAGGCTGCTTACTATTTAAATGATTTAGAACAATTAATTGGCGAAAACGATGTCCTTTTTTATCCAGGAAGCTATCGTAGACCCTACCAAATAGAAGAAACAGACAATGCCAATGTACTACTTCGCGCAGAAGTTTTAAACCGAATTAATTCTAGAAAAAAACCTGCGGTAATTGTCACTTATCCAGATGCACTTTTTGAAAAAGTAGTTACGCGTAAAGAACTTGATAAAAACACGCTAAAACTACAATTTGGAGATACTATTTCTTTAGATTTTTTAAACGAAGTGCTTTTTGAATACCAATTTAAACGTGTCGATTTTGTTACAGAACCTGGTGAGTTTTCGGTGCGTGGTGGTATTGTTGATGTATTTTCTTTTTCACATGACCAGCCCTATCGTATAGAGTTTTTTGGGGATGAGGTTGATAGCATTAGAACCTTTGATGTAGAAACACAATTGTCAACAGAAAAGGTTAAAAAGATTCGGATTATCCCTAATGTAGCTACTAAAACTGTAAATGAAACTCGAGAAAGTTTTTTAAAATACATCGCTCCTAAAACTATCATTTTTTCTAAAAACCTCGATTTTGTTTATGATAGACTCGATACTAACTTTAAAAAAGCTAAAGAAAATTTTAAAACGCTAAGTGAAGAAATAAATCATGCCAAACCAGAAGTCTTATTTATAGACTCTGAAACTTTTAAAAAGCAACTTACAAACTTCTGTTTAATAGAACTTGGCAATACTACAAACTCAAATAGGATTGAACTTGCTTTTAACACAAAGCCTCAGCCATCGTTCAATAAAAAATTTGATTTACTCATTGAAAACCTCAACGAGAATCATAAAGCAGGATTTACCAATTATATTTTTTGTTCTACAGACCAGCAAGCAAAACGTTTTCATGATATTTTTGATGATGTAGCTAAAGAAGTTCACTACAAAACAATAGTATTCCCGCTCTATCAAGGATTTATAGACCACGATTTAAAATTAGTATGTTATACGGACCATCAAATTTTTGAACGTTACCATAAATTTCACCTTAAAAATGGCTACGCCAAAAAGCAAGCTATTACTTTAAAAGAGCTTAACAAACTAGAAATTGGTGACTATGTAACTCATATTGATCATGGTATTGGCAAATTTGGAGGTTTACAAAAGATTGATGTTGAAGGCAAAAAACAAGAAGCCATAAAACTAATGTATGGCGAACGCGATATTTTATATGTAAGCATTCACTCGCTGCATAAAATATCAAAGTTTAATGGTAAAGATGGAGCCCCTCCAAAAATATACAAACTAGGTTCGGGGGCTTGGAAAAAAATAAAAGACAAAACCAAAAGCCGCGTTAAGAAAATTGCTTTTGACCTTATTAAAATATATGCAAAACGCAGGCTAGAAAAAGGGTTTCAATATGAGAAAGACAGTTACCTACAGCATGAGTTAGAAGCCTCTTTTATTTACGAAGACACTCCCGACCAAGAAAAATCTACCGCCGACGTAAAAAAAGACATGGAGAGCGAGCGTCCTATGGATCGTCTTATTTGTGGAGATGTAGGCTTTGGAAAAACCGAGGTTGCCATTAGAGCTGCTTTTAAAGCGGTTGATAACGGCAAGCAAGTTGCCATTTTAGTCCCTACCACTATTTTAGCTTTTCAGCATTCTAGAACCTTTAAAGAACGGCTTAAAGATATGCCCGTTACAGTAGATTACCTTAACCGTTTTAGAACGGCAAAAGAAAAGCGTGAAACTATAGAAAACCTAAAAGCTGGCAAAGTAGATATTATCATTGGCACACACCAATTAGTGAATAAAAATGTACAGTTTAAAGATTTAGGCTTGTTAATTGTTGACGAAGAGCAAAAGTTTGGTGTTGCCGTAAAAGACAAACTTAAATCTATTAAAGAAAATGTAGATGTACTCACTTTAACCGCTACACCAATACCAAGAACTTTACAATTTAGTTTAATGGCTGCGCGTGACCTATCGGTTATTAATACACCTCCACCCAATCGCTATCCTATTGAAAGTAGGGTAATACGTTTTAATGAAGAACTAATTCGTGATGCCGTCTCATATGAAATTCAACGTGGCGGACAAGTCTTTTTTATTCACAACCGAATAGAAAACATTAAAGAGGTTGCGGGTATGATACAGCGTTTGGTGCCCAATGCTAAAATAGGTATTGGTCATGGTCAAATGGAAGGTAAAAAACTAGAAACTTTAATGCTTGCTTTTATGAATGGTGAGTTTGATGTTTTGGTTTCTACCACCATAGTAGAAAGTGGTCTAGACGTTACCAATGCCAATACCATTTTTATACACAACGCCAATAATTTTGGCTTAAGCGATTTGCATCAAATGCGTGGTCGTGTAGGGCGAAGCAATAAAAAAGCTTTCTGTTATTTTATTACCCCTCCTTATGAGGTTATGACTTCTGATGCCCGTAAGCGTATTGAAGCCTTAGAACAATTCACCGAACTAGGTAGCGGATTTAATATTGCCATGAAAGATTTAGAAATTCGGGGTGCGGGAGATTTATTGGGTGGCGAACAAAGCGGATTTATTAATGAAATTGGTTTTGAAACCTATCAGAAAATATTGGCAGAAGCAATTGAAGAGCTTAAAGAAAATGAGTTTAAGGAATTGTATGAAGAAGTTGAAGGCAAAAAAGAAGTCAATTTTGTTAAAGAAACCCAACTAGATACAGACTTTGAACTGCTCTTTCCAGACGATTATATTAATAATATTACAGAGCGATTAAATCTGTACACACAACTTAACGCCGTAGAAGATGAGATAGGTTTAGAAAAATTTGAAAAGGAACTCGTAGATCGTTTTGGTGAACTCCCTACACAAGCTGTGGATTTATTTAACTCTGTCCGTATAAAATGGACGGCGAATAGTATTGGGCTTGAAAAGGTGATTTTAAAAAAGAATAAATTTATTGGTTATTTCTTAGCAGATCAACAATCTCCCTTTTACCAAACTGGAACTTTTACTAGGGTTTTACAGTATGTACAGAACCATCCTCAACAATGTAAATTAAAGGAAAAACAAACTCGGAACGGCTTACGCTTATTATTGGTTTTTGATGAGATTACAAGTGTAGAAAAAGCTTTAAAGGTTTTAGAACCTATCCATAAAAAAAGCCCTTAAAAAGGACTTTTCTATTATAGTATGTATGGTTTGGGAAATTATGCCATTTTCGCTTTGTTTGCTTTAGTTATAAATTTTAAAGCTTTTTTAACTCTAGAATTTTTAAACTTATAAAGTCTTGCTACTTCGTTCTCTTTTACTTCTTCTTTAGCAATTGTAATTTCTAAGTTAACTTCTTTACTAATAGTTTGTACTTTAACTTCACCAGTATTTGCACTAGCAGTTAACGTTACTGTTAAGAAAAAAATAAAAGTTAAAACTGTTTTCATGACTTGGGTCTTTTACACTGTAAATGTACCCTAAGGCCATGCCTAGCAACGATTATGGTCGTTTACCCAGATAAAAAAATCGTTTAAAAACAACATCTTAGATAAAGTGTATTTTATCTACGACAACTGTATTTAATGCTAAAAACTCTTTAACGATTATGGATGCAGTTTATCGATACTCGAGATGAGTATGTATGTAGTTATATTTAAGAAATTGCATCAAAACTTCTTTTTATAAACAAGCTTACCTTCATAGTTATAGTAGCACCATGTACCTACTTGTTTCTCGTTTTTGAAGCGCCCAGTTATTCATTTCTAACTGTTGGAGTAGAATTGCTAATAACAGCCCTGTTTAAGACCGTCTTTGAAATATATTTAGAACTGGATTAAGAAATAACTACACCTGCTCCTTTACCATACTGGCAACTTTATAAAGTACCAATACCTCTAAAACAATGACAGGCAATAAAATAAAATAAGCTAAGGGCGCCAGTACAATAAATAAGAGACAACTTGCTAATATAATTTCAAGAATGCCCAAAGCCATTCCTATACCGCCTATGGTTTTCGTTGATTTTAAAATAGCTATACCAAAAATAACACCCATAATACCAAAACCAATCGCCCCAACTAAAATAATAACCTCAATATCCAGATTCATATTAAAAACCGATATAATATCCAAAGAATAGTACATAAGTAAAACCAAAAACATTAAGATAGATGCTATCTTCATCAAATGGTTTTTCAACACGTTGCCTGCTATCAAAAAACCATAAAGTACGAGTCCATTAAAAACAATTACTAATGCCTTTATTACCACATGACCCCATTGGCCAAATATATAGGCATCGTCATCTATGCGTACGTAATCAGTAAATCCTTCAAAAATAGATGCAATAAAAAAGAATATTCCCGCTACCCACGCCATAGTGAGTAAATTATAAATAGATTTTGCTTCTGTTGCTGGTATTTGAGCAAGTTTGGTATTTGATTTTCCTTCCTGTAGACTTTCATAGTCATAATCCAAGGCAGAAAGAATGGTTTTTACAGTATAACTTCTTGGTGATACTTCACCATTTTCAATGCGTTGTAAAGTTCTTACGTTAATATTACATTGTTCTACAAGCTCCTCTTGGGTAAGCCCTTTTTGTTTTCTTAGTTCTGTGATTTTTAATCCTAATTGTGGCTGTTGCATAATAATCAATTTTTAAAACTTGAAGCAATGTTACGTTCAAGATACAGCATGCCCAAAGAAATTTCATGGATTTGACCCGACATTTTTACGGCATTACACTAAATACAATAGTTTTGAAGGTTTTTCGCTATGCTTAGAATGATAAAAGAAATTAGATTTTAAGAGAGAGCACAAAAATATACAACAGATACATAAAGTATATTATAAATACCCCAAGAAAGCCATAAAGAATTCTTTTTTTGCTCATGTTTAGAAAAAGTAACTATAGGCAAAAAGAAAAAAATTAGTTTAGTCGATAATCGAGATTTAATTATACCAGCTAAAACTATAATGTCTTTAAGTCTTTTATAGTCTTAAAAGCAACATCTACTTGGTCGTCATTTACCAAAATAGTAAACTCATTTGTTGTAGAAATTACTTCATAGAGTACAATACCTTCCCAAGCTAAACGCTGAAAAATAAAGTAATAAATTCCTGGCACCGAAACATTTTCTGATGGTAGCTTTACCGTAACAGAGGAAAGGTTTTCCGCTTTTTGGGTTAGCTTTTCATTTTCAAATAAGGATTCAACAGTACTATCTAAGCTATTACTTACAACAATATTTATCTCATTTACACCACGCGAAGAAGTATAAAAAATATCTTGATTTTTATTTACCGCTTCTAATAGTTTTGCCTGTTTAGTTAATATGGTTGCTGAAGAAAGAAAGGTATAGTCAGACAAGTTAGAACGTACTGTTATCTCCCCAATATTCTTTAATACTTTTACAATCTTATGTGTTGCTCTAAACTCTAAATCATCAGACAAACGTTTTAATGCCATTACAATAGCACCATTACGAATGTCTTTTCCTAATTCTGCTTCAATCTCTGGTTTTACAATTCTTGACAAGGACGTAAGATTTATAATTCCTTGACCTAAAGCACTTTGCAAAAAAGGCTTTTTCTTTATGTAATTCTCTACAACGGCGGATATGGTTTTCATTTCAAAGTAATATGAAACAAAAATAACTAATTGTTACAAATAAAACAAATAGTTAAAAATGATAAAAAGCATTTTTAAGATGCTCTAGTTTAAAAGTTGTCCCTTTTTTGCGTATTGTAATAATATCAAAACGCACATCAACATCTAGATTATGTTCCACAACATAGTGATCTGCAGCAGCTACTAATAATTTTATTTTTTTCTGATTGACGGTATCCGCAATATTTTCTAAAAACTCAGAACTGCGAGATTTCACTTCAACAACGGCTAAAACAGCCTCTTTTTGAGCTATGATATCTAACTCTGCTTTTAGATACCTGTAGTTTTTTTCTTTAATTGTATACCCGTTTTTTATAAGAAAATCAGCCGCTTTTTGCTCTCCTAATTTTCCAAACTCGTTGTGTTTTGCCATACTTTTTGAAAATTATTAAAAAATAGCTGCATTTCATCGAAAAAATATGTATTTCAGCGTTAAACTGAATTTATGGTTGTAAATTTAGATTTACCGAACCATACCTACCGTAAAATCATAGTTTCCCCTAACTATAGATTTTAAATTAAAGTAAATTTTGCTATGGAATATTTCATTAATTGTAATACCTCTAGCCTAGCTCAATATACTACTCCCTTAGATAAAAATAAGGCTGAGCATTTATATCGTAGACTAGGTTTTAGTGCCTCTGTACAAACCATTAACGCTGCTATTGGTCAATCTGCAGATGCATTGGTAGATAACCTAATTAACGAAGCTGTTAACACCGCTCCAATACCCCCTCCATTATGGGCAGATTGGACAGACGCTAATTATCCAGAAGATGATGATTTAAGAAGAGACCTCATAAGAGCACAAGCAGAAGAGTTTGCCACAACCTATGGTAATGTCATACTAAATAATGGATTAAAAGATAGATTAAGTTTTTTCTGGAGCAATCATTTTGTCACAGAATATAATATCTATGATTGTAACTCCTTTTTATATCATTTTATAAATTGTCTGCAAAGAAATGCTATTGGTAATTTTAGAACTTTTGTAAGCGAAATTGGCTTAACTAGTGCTATGCTGCGCTATTTAGATGGTGTTTTCAATAGAAGAAATAGACCAAATGAAAATTACGCACGCGAGCTTTATGAGTTATTTACCTTAGGTGAAGGTAATGGCTATACTGAAGATGATATTGTAGAAACAGCAAAAGCATTAACAGGCTATACAGAAAGAGGTGAAATTGGCTGTACTCCAATTACTTACGACCCTGAACAGTTTAATACGGATCAAAAAACTATTTTTGGACAAACAGGAAATTGGGGGTATAATGATGTTATAACTATCCTCTTTACACAGAAAGAAGATTTAATCGCCAATTTCATTTGTAAAAAATTGTACGAGTTTTTTGTACATCCAGATTCTTCAGATACAAATAGTAATGCCCCTCAGATTATAGCAGAACTCGCTACTACTTTTGTTGCTAGTAATTTTGAATTAGCCCCTGTGCTATCACAATTATTTAAAAGCCAACACTTTTTTGATGAAACGGCTATTGGTGTTATTATTAAAAGTCCGGTTGATCTCTATTTTAACTTTCTAACAGAGACAAATTTTACACATAACGATGGGCTTGTACTAAATATCCTTGATGCTGCTAGTCTTATTGGTCAAAGACTTTTTGACCCTGTTGATGTTGCTGGCTGGCAAAGAGATAGAGAGTGGATAAGCACTAATTTTATGGTAGGTCGTTGGTTAACTATGGAAACACTTGTACAGCTATTTTACCAAGAAGATACTGAGCAATTTAGAACATTAGGCATTGAAGCTACTGGACCTAACGGAGCTATAGAATCTGATCCAGCTGTTGTTGCAAGAGCTATAATTGATAAGTTCTTACCAAAAGGCCTATTAACCGAGGCTGATTATACAATAGCTATTAATGTGTTTAGAGAACCATTTGAAGATAATGCAGTATATGCAGATGACCCAGGCAACCCAAGTGGAATAAGCTCATGGAATATGCTACTAGAAGATGCAAACTCACAAGTTCTTCTTCTATTATTACACCTTGTTAAAGAACCTGAATTTCAACTTAAATAAAACCCTACTACTATGTGCGACATAAATCATGATAACACTCCGCATAAAGGTCTTGAAAATGAAGGCCATGATAAGGAACATAAAACCTGGAGCCGACGGTCATTTATCCAAGCTTTAGGTATAGCAGGGTCAGGCTCTATGTTTTTAGGCAGCAATATGCTTTCTGCCTCTGCTCCCTCGCCTTTAACTATGGCAATGAACAATGCAGAAACTGATAATATATTAATTCTTATTCGTCTTTCTGGCGGAAATGATGGCCTTAGTACCGTAATCCCTATTGAGCAGTACGACACCTATGCTAATGCAAGACCAAATATTTTTATTCCGGAAAGCAAAGTTTTAAAATTAACCGATGATTTTGGCGTACCTAGCTACATGAGCCCTTTAGAACCACTATGGGGAGACGGACAATTTAAAGCCGTTCATGGGGTAGGATATCAAGGGCAAAGTCAATCGCATTTTACGGGATCAGATATTTTTGCAAATACAGATTTAACCTCAACAGGGTTCTCTGGTTTAAATACGGGCTGGATGGGAAGACATTTTGAAGCGTGTTTCCCAGATTATTTATTAAATCCGCCAGCTTCACCAGCTGCTATACAAATAGGTAATCTAGCTAATCTTGTTTTTCAAGGAGAAGAAACCAATTATGCTTTTGTAACAAATAATGTAGAACAATTAGAAAGAATCGCCAATGATGGTGAATTTTATAGCTTGGATCCTTCACTATTTGACAATTGCATGTATGGTGACCAAGTAAAATTTTTACGAGGAGTTTCTAATACTACAGAACGATACGCAGCGCAAATATTTGAAGCAGCGCAACTTGGTCAAAATCAAGTGGAATACCAAGACAATAATTTTGCAAGACAATTAGCTTTATTAGCACGTCTTATAAAAGGAAACTTAGGTACTAAAGTTTATATGATATCTATGGGTGGTTTTGATACTCACGGAAACCAACCTTTAGCACACGAACAATTAATGACAAATCTTTCTGTAGCAGTAAATAGTTTTTACCAAGATTTAGCATTTACCCAACAAGATGAAAAAGTATTAAGCATGACTTTCTCTGAATTTGGACGTAGAATTTTTGAAAACGGTTCTAATGGAACCGACCACGGAAAAGCAGCCCCTACCCTGTTCTTTGGTTCTGGATTAAATGGCAGTGCTTTTGTTGGCGACCATCCAGATTTAGTTGAAGGTGATGGTAGGGGAAACTTAGAGTATACAATGGACTTTAGAAATTTATACGGTACTGTTTTGGCTGAATGGCTCTGTATCCCTAGAGCAACTGTCGAGCAACACTTATTAGGGTATCAATACCAAGCCATTAATTTAGGGTTTAACTGTAGCGGTGAAACTTTTGATGATATTGCTGTAAGTGATGACCCACCTACATTACCAGACACCCCTGGAGATGACCAAGATCCAACGGATCCTGTTGATTCTGAGTTGGCAGACAAAATTATACATACACCCTATTACCCTACTAGTAATGCTCCTCATATTCATTTAGAAATGCCTTTTGCCGCCCATGTAGATATTCAGTTATATAATATCATAGGACAAAATGTAGGTACTGTTTTTAATGAAATGATGCTTGAAGGCGCTACCGAAATTAACATACGAGAACGTATGAGCGATACGCTTTCTACTGGAAAGTACATTTATCAAATCCGAGTAGGTGATGAAAAAATGAGTAAATCTGTTATGGTAGTATAAATTATACTTGCATTTTCCAGAATCCTCGATAGTGTAACTCCACACCCCAATATGAGCTACATGATTCGAGGATTTCCTTTTTAATTTTTATACAAAATACCTCTGTAAAATCCCTATTTTTGAGTCTTAAATTAAAATAATGTCTCAAGAGTCTCCTTCGCGTTATACTATTACAGCTGCACTGCCATATACCAATGGCCCTATTCATATAGGCCACTTAGCGGGAGTCTATGTGCCAGCCGATATTTATGCGCGATACCAACGCATGCAAGGCAAAGATGTTGCTTTTATCTGTGGAAGTGATGAGCATGGCTTTGCTATACCTATGAAAGCCAAAAAAGAAGGTGTTTCTCCACAAGATATTATTGATAAATACCATCATATTATTGAAAGGTCTTTTAAAGATTTTGGAATTTCTTTTGATAATTACTCGCGTACCTCAGCAAAAGTACACCATGATACTGCATCAGAATTTTTTAAAAAATTATACGCTCAAGGTGATTTTATTGAAGAAGTAACAGAACAACTATACGATGCCGAAGCAGATCAATTTTTAGCAGATCGCTTTGTTCTGGGGACTTGCCCAAAGTGCAGTTTTGAAGCTGCTTATGGCGATCAATGTGAAAATTGCGGGTCGTCTTTAAACGCAACCGATTTAATTAATCCAAAATCAACTATTTCTGGTGCTGTGCCAACTCTAAAAAGCACAAAACACTGGTTTTTACCTTTAGACAAGTATGAAAACTTCTTAAAAGACTGGATTTTAAAAGACCATAAAAGCGATTGGAAACCTAATGTATATGGACAGTGTAAAAGCTGGATAGATGATGGGCTAAAACCACGAGCTGTAACACGCGATTTAGATTGGGGAATTCCTGTTCCAGTTGAGGGTGGCGAAGGCAAAGTACTATACGTTTGGTTTGACGCGCCAATTGGTTACATCTCTTCAACCAAAGAATGGGCAACACGTGAAGGCAAAGATTGGGAGCCCTATTGGAAAGATAAAAACACCAAGATGCTTCATTTTATTGGTAAAGACAATATTGTATTCCACTGTATTGTTTTTCCAAGCATGCTTAAAGCTCACGGGGATTATATTTTGCCAGAAAATGTGCCTGCCAATGAGTTTTTAAACTTGGAGGGAAACAAATTATCTACCTCTAAAAACTGGGCCGTTTGGCTTCATGAATATTTAGTAGATTTTCCAGATATGCAAGATGTACTTCGCTATACACTAACTGCAAATGCTCCAGAAACAAAGGATAATGATTTTACTTGGAAAGACTTTCAAGCTCGTAATAACAATGAACTTGTTGCCATTTTTGGGAACTTTGTAAACCGTGTAGTAGTCTTGACCAACAAATATTACGACGGTGTTGTACCAAGTCCTTCAAAATTTTCCAAAGTAGATTTAGAAACCCTAGCAACTCTTAAAGATTTTCCAGCAACTATTGAAAGCTCATTAGAACGTTACCGCTTTAGAGAGGCTGGTCAAGAACTCATAAACCTAGCACGTTTAGGAAACAAATATCTCGCCGACGAAGAACCTTGGAAAGTTATCAAGGAAGATGAAGAACGCGTAAAAACCATTATGTTCGTAGCGCTACAAATCGCAACAGGATTGGCAACTTTAAGTGAACCCTTTTTACCGTTTACTAGTTCAAAGCTCAAATCAATTCTAAATGTCAGTTCGAGTGATTCGCCTTCAGCGAATCGTATCGAGAACCAATGGAGCGACGTTTCTCAAAAAGAAACCCTACTCCCAGCTGCACACCAAATCAATAAAGCAGAGCTTCTTTTTAGAAAAATAGAAGACACAGAAATACAAGCACAGCTTGATAAATTAGAAGCCACTAAAAAGGCCAATGATAACGCAAACAAAGAACTCATGCCACAAAAAGACATTATAAATTTCGATGATTTTACCAAATTAGACATGCGTGTGGGCACCATTGTAGAAGCCGAAAAAATGGCAAAGACCAAGAAATTAATGGTTCTTAAAGTTGATACCGGCCTCGATACCAGAACTATTGTTTCTGGTATTGCTGAAAGTTTTACGGCTGAAGAAATTGTAGGCAGAAAGGTAACTGTTCTCATTAATCTGGCACCTCGAGCTTTACGCGGTGTAGAAAGTGAGGGTATGATTTTAATGACCGAAAATTCAGAGGGCAAACTGGTTTTTGTAAACCCAGATGAGGAGGGTGTTGGTAATGGTGAGGGAATAAGTTAAATGAACCTCATTCCCTACATCCTTAAAAACACTCAACTCCCAGAAAAGGGTATAAAAAATACAGTAGAACTGCTCCATCAGGACTGTACCATCCCTTTTATATCGCGTTATCGTAAAGAAGCAACCGGAGGTCTAGACGAGGTGCAAATAGGTGAAATTGTAAAATATAAAACGCAATTTGAAACTATAGAAAAACGAAAGACAGCCATTATAAAAGCGGTTGAAGAACAAGGCCTGCTAACTCCTAAGCTAAAAGTGAAATTTAAAAACTGTGAAGACTTAACCAGTTTAGAAGATCTTTACCTTCCTTTTAAAAAGAGTAAAAAAACAAAGGCAGAAACAGCGCGTAAAAATGGATTAGAACCCTTGGCAAAAATCATTATGAGCCAACGGACTGATGATATCGAATTTATTGCGCGCAAATACCTAAGTACTTCTGTTAAAAATGAAGATGAAGCCCTAGAAGGAGCACGCCATATTATCGCAGAATGGATTAATGAACGCACCGATATTCGCAATCAATTGCGAAATCAAATAGAACGCCATGCGCTTATTAGCACTAAAGTCGTAAAAACGAAAAAAGACGATGAAAAAGCTCAGAAATTTCGCGATTATTTTGAGTTTAGTGAAGCCTTAAATCGCTGTCCATCGCATCGATTTTTAGCCATACAACGTGCCGAAAAAGAAGGTTTTATACGTGTTAAAATAGAAATAGATAACGAGCGTGCATTACAAAATATAGAAGACAGAATCATTAAAGCAAACAATAGCTGCGTAGAGCATATAGAAATGGCTATCAAAGATGCCTATAAAAGACTGTTGTTTCCTTCCTTATCTAACGAAATACTAAAAATTACCAAAGAGAAAGCAGATGATGCCGCTATACAAGTGTTTGCTAAAAATTTAAGACAGCTATTATTAGGTGCTCCACTTGGCGAAAAACGAATTTTAGCCATTGACCCAGGTTTTAGAACGGGTTGTAAAATAGTTTGTTTAGACGCTCAAGGAGACTTAAAACATAACGAAACTATATATCCGCACGCACCACAAAACGATAGTAAGGTAGCAATAAAAAAGATAAGTTCCCTGGTAGATGCTCATAAAATTGAAGCTATTGCTATTGGCAATGGAACGGCATCTAGAGAAACGGAACAGTTGGTAAAACGTATTCATTTTAAAAACCCGATAGAGGTATTTGTGGTAAGTGAAGCAGGAGCATCTATTTACTCGGCTTCAAAAATTGCTAGAGACGAGTTCCCTAATTATGATGTTACAGTACGTGGTTCTGTTTCTATTGGTCGTCGTTTAGCAGACCCTTTAGCCGAACTTGTAAAAATAGACCCAAAATCAATTGGCGTTGGTCAGTATCAACACGATGTTGACCAAAATAAACTAAAAACCTCATTAGACAGTGTTGTAGAAAGCTGTGTAAATACTGTAGGTGTAAATATAAATACGGCTAGTGTTTCGCTTTTAAGTTATGTCTCTGGAATAGGGCCTAAGCTTGCGGAAAATATAGTTGCTTTTAGAAATGATAATGGAGCTTTCAACAATAGAAAAACAATTAAAGACGTGCCCCGTTTAGGTGGTAAAGCTTTTGAACAAGGAGCCGGATTTCTGCGTATAAAAGACGGTGATAATCCTTTAGACGATTCTGCAGTACACCCCGAAAGTTATAGCATTGTATTGCAAATGGCTAAGGATAAAAAAATAAGCGTTTCTGAACTAATAGGAAATAAAGAAACCTTAGAAAAGATTGATTTAAATACCTATTGTACAGAAGCTGTGGGGCTACCCACGCTAAAAGATATTATAGATGAACTAGAAAAACCTGGGCTCGACCGACGCGAAAAAGCAAAAGTTTTTACGTTTGACCAAAACGTACGTAGTATTTCTCATTTACGCGAGGGACAGTTGTTACCAGGCATTGTAAATAACATTACCAATTTTGGTTGTTTTGTAGATATTGGCATTAAAGAAAGTGGCTTAATCCATATTTCTAATTTAGCCGATGGTTTTGTAAAAGACGTAAACGCTCATGTACATTTACAACAACAAATTATTGTAAAAGTGCTTTCTATTGATATTACTAGAAAGCGGATTCAATTGAAGTTACATAAGGGCTAATGCTATTCGTTTTTAGAAACCTATATTGAATCCCAAACAAAACTTCTCGATACTAATTTTCTCATACCTCAAAAATTCACTCGAAGTGACAATTTGATGTGACCGATGAAGCAATAACCCCGATGTCAGTTCGAGTGGTTTTCTTTTAAAGCGAAGCGATAAAGAAAAGCGTATCGAGAACCTTTAAAAAACCATATTCAAACTCAAACAAAACTTCTCGATACTAATTTTCTCGTACCTCAAAAATTCACTCGAAGTGACAGCTTGAACAGACCATATTTAGAACTATTCGACCAGATATATTCTTATACATTTGTGCTATGCTTAAAATTGCCTATCACCCTATCTACAAACATCCTTTACCAGAAGGGCATCGTTTTCCTATGTTGAAATACGATTTACTCCCTAAACAACTTTTACATGAAGGCACTTGCGAAAGTGCTAATTTTTTTGAACCAGAAATTCCTAATGATAAGTACATTGTCGCTGTACACGAACCTGAGTATTTTTATGATTTACTGAATATTAAAATTTCTCCTAAGGATGCTCGAAAAATAGGTTTCCCATTAACCGAAGACTTAGTAGAACGTGAACGTATAATTGCAGATGGAACTATTAAGGCATCCCAATTTGCACTTGAATATGGTATTGCAATGAATATAGCTGGCGGAACGCATCACGCATATAGTAACAAAGGAGAAGCTTTTTGTATGCTTAATGACCAAGCTATTGCTGCCAAATATCTACAATCTAAAGGTCTGGCAAAAAAGATTCTTGTAATAGACTTAGACGTACACCAAGGAAACGGTACGGCTGAAATCTTTCAAAACGATGCTTCGGTCTTTACCTTCTCTATGCATGGGACGAGTAATTATCCCTTTAAAAAAGAGCAATCAGATTTAGATATTTCGCTTAAAAAAGGAACAGATGATACTACTTATTTAACTATTCTAAAAGAAACACTTCCGCAATTAATTCATACAGAAAAACCCGATTTTATATTTTACCTGTGTGGCGTAGATATTCTTAAAACCGATAAACTTGGTACCCTAGATATGACTGTTGAAGGATGTAAACAACGAGATGCCTTTGTTTTAGAAACTTGCCATCAACTTCAAATACCAGTACAGTGTAGTATGGGTGGTGGGTATTCACCTGATATTAAAATAATAGTTGATGCTCACGCAAATACATTTAGATTAGCCCAAGAGCTCTTCTTTTAAGTAGGCTTTCTTTGTAACTTTGATAAAAAATTACAATCATGCTATCCAAGAAATTAGAAAAAGCTTTAAACAACCAAATTAGAATAGAAGCGCAATCATCTCAAATATACTTGTCTATGGCCTGTTGGGCAGAGGTTAAAGGGTTAGAGGGTGTTGCTGGTTTTATGTATGGTCATTCTGATGAAGAACGTATGCACATGCTTAAATTAGTCAAGTATGTAAACGAACGTGGTGGTCATGCTATAGTTTCAGCTTTAAAAGCTCCAGAAATTGAATTTGGCAGCTTACCAAAAATGCTACAACAACTCTATGACCATGAAGTTTTTGTTTCTAACAGCATCAACGAACTGGTACATGTAACCTTAGAAGAAAAAGATTATGCTACTCATAATTTTCTACAGTGGTATGTTTCTGAGCAGTTAGAAGAAGAAGCGCTAGCAAGAACCGTTTTAGACAAAATAAACCTTATAGGTAATGATAAAGGAGGCCTTTATCTATTTGATAGAGATATTCAACAGCTTACTGTTGAAAGTGCAGCTTCTGATAACGCTGGAGTTTAATTTTAACATCTAATTTTATTTAGATTGAATTAAAATAGTATATTTTTGTGCCATTCTATTGTAGTAATGGGCAAGAAAAAGAAAGACAAAAAAAAGAAAAAGGCTGTACTTAAAGAGCTGATGTCTAGTAATTGCAAGACAAAATGCTGTAAAAAGTATAAGAAGTCAGAAAATAAGCGTTGCAAACGCTGCCCGTGTTATGATTTACTTAAAAAAGTGGCCTAAGCCTTATTCTTAATACCATAAATAAAAAAGACAAGGAGTTCTTCCTCCTTGTCTTTTTTATTTAAATGATATCCTTAAGAAAGTCATCCTAAGCGCCATAGAAGCACACTACTTTCCTAACATTAAAAGTTCATTACAT
>CAZLUS010000018.1:0-1902 GCA_964562775.1 uncultured Flavobacteriaceae bacterium
CATAAAGTAAACCCTGATAGCAATTATTGTTTTGGCGAAGGCGGAGCAGGCACTTATTCTGATGGAAAGCTTTATACCCGAAGCCTAAAAAGAGGTGATGTTCGCCGTGTTTTTGAAAGTTTGGTTTTTCATGGGGCTACGGAAGAAATTTTGGTAGATGCCCACCCACATATTGGCACCAACAAACTCCCTAAAATTGTTCAAAACATACGTAAAGCAATCATTGAATTTGGTGGAGAAGTACATTTTAATGCTAAAGTGACCGATTTTAAAATAAAAAACAATGCTATTAAAGGGGTCGTTCTAGATTCTGCTAAAGAGCTAGAAGTTGAGCGCCTAATTCTAGCTACTGGGCATTCTGCCCGTGATATTTTTGAACTATTACATAAAAAAGATATTGCACTAAAGGCAAAGTCTTTTGCTATGGGTGTACGTGTAGAGCACCCGCAACATATTATTGATTCTATTCAGTACCATTGTCGTGGAGACCGCAATCCACTTTTACCTGCTGCTGCCTATAGCCTAGTGCAACAAGTGAACAACCGTGGTGTATACTCCTTTTGTATGTGTCCTGGCGGATTTATTGTTCCAGCAGCCACAGCAGACGGAGAGGTTGTGGTCAACGGAATGTCTCCCTCAAAACGGAATAACCTATTCGCCAACTCTGGTATTGTGGTAGAAATTAATGTTGATGAAGACCTTCCTAAATTTGAAAAATACGGGGTTTTAAAAGGATTGGAATATCAGAAAAGCTTAGAGCGCTTGGCATTTACTGCTGGTGGACGAAGCCAAACGGCACCAGCACAGCGACTAACCGATTTTGTAAACGGTAAAACGTCTCAAGATTTAAATCCAACTTCATACCAACCTGGTTTAAATGCTGCTCCTTTACATTCTTTATTTCCAAAACTAATTGGCAGTCGTTTACGAAAAGGTTTTGCTCAATTTGGCAAAAAAATGAAAGGCTACCATACTGCAGAAGCCAATATTGTAGGGGTAGAATCTAGAACCTCATCACCCATCACCATACCAAGAACAGAAAAGTTAGAACACCCAGAAATTAAAGGTTTGTTCCCCTGTGGAGAAGGTGGAGGCTATGCGGGTGGTATTGTATCTGCCGCAATGGATGGGGAACGTTGTGCAGAGGCTGCTATTATCGGATTATAAAATAGTATCTTCAATTAAAAATATGCAATGGTAATTTTAATATCACCAGAAAACGATTTACAGAAAGAGTTACAAATACTGCATCAATTGTTTGATGCTGGTTTAGCCTATTATCACCTTAGAAAACCCAATTATACTATTGACCAGTACCAAGCTTACTTAGAGCAAATAGATGCTCAATTTCACAAAAATATTATGATTCATAATTATCATAAGGTCACTAAAGATTATGCTGTAAAAGGCATCCATTTAGAAGAAAGAAAATGGCGCGAGAAAGAAGCGCATTTAGCATCTTACGTAAAAAGCTTTAAAGAAAATGATTTTTATGTGAGCAGCTCTTATCATGAAATGGAAGATCTAGCAAAACAAGCTGTTATTTTTGACTATTATATGCTAAGCCCTGTATTTGCTGCCATCTCAAAACCTGGTTATAAAGGCCGCGGATTTGAAGTTTCTCATATTCCAAAAAAGATTGTGGGCATGGGTGGTATAAATGCTGAAACTACACCAGAAGCCCTTGCTCTAGGTTTTAAAGGAGTAGGCACTTTAGGTGGCATATGGAATAGCCAAAACCCCATTGAAGCATTTAAAAAAATAAAAAGAGCCTTTACAAATACCAGTAGCCTATGACTGCAGCAAGCGTTGTTCAAATAAAGAAAGAATTAAAACACAGAGACCCAGAAGAGCTCTTGCAATTGTGTTTACGATTAGCCCGTTTTAAAAAAGAAAACAAAG
>CAZLUS010000018.1:2002-6662 GCA_964562775.1 uncultured Flavobacteriaceae bacterium
CTTAAGGATGTAATCCCTGCTATTAAAATGCTAAATATTAAAATTGTTTTTTTCATAATTTAAATTGATTATTAATTTTAGAATATTAGAATGCTAATGTATAAAGTTATCTTTAGTTATTATTTTTTAGTTCTTGTTATTTCAGTGCTATTTTAAAAATAAAAGGCTTAAATCGGTTTTAATAGAACTGTTGACACTAAAGACAAATATTATGCCACAATATTTGAGAAAATTAGAATTGCTTAAAATCTAATAGGTTTCTGTTTCTCAAAATCTTCGGCACCAATCGCTTCGCCATTAATTGTAGCAGTATCCCAATCTTGAGTAATTTTCCAAGCTCCATTTATCTTTTTTAACACAATATGAAATTGGCCGTGAGTATAGTTCGTTTTTCCTTCTTTACTGGTAAAACCAATTCTATAAAAACCAACTTCGTAAGAAGTGGTTTTATTGGTATGCCTACTGTCAAACCAAAAGTCTAATGCAATAGAAACACCATCTTTTTTATTCTGTATAAAGCGTTCTAAATTTTTACTTTTAAAGGTGTTATTTGTATCAATTCCATTAGGTGTAACCCGTAATACTTCATCAGCATAAATACTATTTAAGGCTTTACCGTCTATGGTTTCAAAAGCATTTTTAAAAGGTTTCCATACAGTTTGGTCTATTTCTTTATGTAAAGATGCTACAGACTGGGCTTTTACAACTAAGGATAGCCCCAAGGCTAAAAAAACAAAAATATTTCTCATAACATTCAAAAATAAAAATCCTGTTTAGTAATCTCCCACAATTAAGAAGATTTTATCGTTAAAATAATCAAAATAAAACAACGATTAGTATTGACTTTTATAGCGATAGATTAATTTTACCCCTTTAATTTTAAAATCTTAGTAAGATTTAACATGAAATTCAATTGTATTCTTCTAGTGCTTGCTTTATCTTCTCAGCTACTCTTTTCGCAGCAAAAGGTTGTTCTATCTAATGCTGTAAAGGATAATATTATAAATTTTAATACCGGTATGCTATTGGTTAGAACCAGTAAAAACCTCTACGGCATAAACCCTGAGACCAAAAAAGTGCAATGGACAAATGGTTTAAGTAAGGTAAACTTTGACTCATACATTGAAATACCTTTTACGCCATTGGCTGTATTTGAAAGTAAGCCCATTCTAAATTCTAAATTGTTATCGAATACCATTAATACCAAAGGAAAATCTAGAACTATATTAAACGTAACTAATGGAGATGTTCTTTTTAATTCGGAAGAAGTAGGATTTAAAGCCGTTTACAACACCTTATTAATGCCCGAAAAAAAGGCGGTTCTAGTAGATGGCCTAAAAGACAAAGAACTGGTTGTTGCGCTATACAGTTACCAAAACAAAGCATTACTTTGGGAAAATAACCTTGCTAACACCACTTTTTTTAAGAATATAAAGAGCACGCTATTCCATAAAGAAATTACATTGGCAGACAAAAAACAAGATGTTTTTTGGTTGAAAAACAATTCTGTTTTCAAGATTAATGGAAAATCTGGAAAAGTTGAATTTCAAAAAGAAAATGTACAATCCATTGCTATAAACAAGAGCAAAGATGTTGTTTGCTTTTTTACCCCACTTAACTACGAAGAAAAGCTAAAGCGCGAAACATCTGTAATGGCTTATACCACTAATGATATGAAACCCCTCTGGAAAGACCCAGTTGTTTTAAGAGGTTCTTTTAAAGATGTTGCTTTTGATAACAAAAAAATGATTGTTACTACCTCTAGGGGATTTAATATTATAAACCCAGACGGAAATACGCATTGGAAAAGAATGGAACAGCTTCCGCTTATTAAAAGAATTGTTCCTGTAGATGAAGGGTATTTGGTAGTGCAAGAAAAATTTTTAGTGCTCATCAATAAAAGAGGGAGAAAAGCGTGGGAAAAACCATTAAAAATAGCGCTTGATAATAACGAAAACCCTATTTATATTTTAGAAGATGAACAAAGTGCCATTTATATATCGCAGTCTAAAGCCAATAAATTTACCATTGCCAATGGTGATAAAAAATGGGAAGAAATAGTTTTAAACGATGCCAGTTATTTTGAAAGAAATCTAAAACTTAAACAAAACTCAAATCGGGTTTGGTATGATAGCATACAGAAACAATACCCCGTCTACAATAACAACAATTTTTATATTTTAAGTAATGCAAAAAACACTACCCCAAAATCTATTTACACCTTTGATTTTGAGAAGTCTATTCCCAATTTGAGCATTACTAAATCGGGCTATTTTTTAGAAAATAAGAATCATTTTTTCTTGTTTGATACTACTGGCAATCTGCTTTATAAAAAGGAATATGCATATGATGAAAACTCATCTTTACTTAACGAATCATTCTATTATGTAAAAAGGGGCTTTGGCACTTATAAAGCGGCTAGGTCTTTTATTTTTACGCAGGCTATAGAGGGTGTTAACAGTACTATTGCTTCAGGTAATTTAGGTTTTATTACCAATGTAAGTTCTGGTATTTATGGCTCATTTTTGCTATTTCAAAATCCGACAGACATTATTTCTAATCTAGATGATATCGGACTTAGTTCGGGGTTAGAAAGTGTATTTAATAGAATTCAAAAAGGAAAAAATCACGAAGAAAGTATATTGGTAGTAGTGCCTAAGGAAGATAAAAGTTTAGATGTGTTAAGATTATACATCCCCTCAGGAAAAGACGAACATCTAAAATACCTTGGTGAAGACCAGAAAAAGTTTGTAATTGATCAGGTTGAAGATATTCTCTATTCTTTTAAGAAGAAGGTGGTAACCATAGAGCAACTTTAATTGCTTTTATCCCAATCCTACATCTAATGCCATCATTACAATAAAACCCCCTATAAAGCCTAAAACTGCAATATCTGAATGTTTGTCTTGCTGTGTTTCTGGAATTACTTCCTCTACCACTACAAAAATCATAGCACCTGCAGCAAAAGCTAAGGCATAAGGTAATATAGGCTGAAAAGTTATTACCGCCCAAGCACCAATAACTGCAGCAATTGGCTCTACTAACGCAGATGCTTGCCCATACATAAAGCTTTTTCTTCTACTTAGCCCTTGCCTACGTAATGGCATAGCCACTGCAAAACCTTCAGGAAAATTTTGTAGGCCTATGCCTAGTGCTAGTGCTACTGCACCACCAATAGTGGCGCCATCAAATCCAGCTGCAACACCACCAAAAAGAACTCCTACGGCTAAGCCTTCGGGTATATTATGGAGTGTAATTGCTAAAGTCAATAAGGTAGTTCTATGCCAAGGAGTTTTTACTCCTTCTGCTTCACTTTCCTTAAAATTTATATGCAAATGCGGAAGCACTTTATCTAATCCAAAAAGAAAAAGTGCCCCTAGTAAAAAGCCTACTGCTGCTGGTATCACTTTTACAAAACCTTCGCCCGGACTCATTTCAATACCCGGTGCCAAAAGACTCCAAAAACTAGCAGCAACCATTACACCACCGGTGAACCCCAACATAGAATCCATTACTTTTCTACTAGGGTTTTTAAAGAAAAAAACTAAACCCGCACCCAAAGCTGTTAATCCCCAAGTAAATAATGTAGCATAAAATGCTGCTAAAATTGGGTTTATAGATTCAAAATAATCAATTATTTGTTCCATTATACTTCTACTTTAACATAAAGATTTATTGCTATTTGATTTGAAATTTGAAGTTGATTCGCCCCTATTTTTATCCTTAGAGAATCGTCAAAAGCTTCTTTTTCTAGAATTGTTACTTTATCACCAAGCGCAATTTTGTTTTTATCTAAAAACTTTAAAAATGTTGCCGATGTATCCTTAACGCCAACACAAACACCTTTACTTCCTATTTTTAATTCGCTCAATAATTGCTTATCGCGTTCTGGAAAATCGCCTTTCTTACTAGGGATTGGGTCTCCGTGAGGGTCATATTTAGGAAAATCGAGTAATTCATCAATCTTATCAATCAATTTTTCACTTTTAATATGCTCTAATTGCTCTGCAACCTCATGAACCTCATCCCAAGTAAAGTCTAATTTTTTCACTAAAAAAACTTCCCACAAACGATGTTTTCTAACGATGCTTAAAGCTGTTTTAAGTCCTAAATCTGTTAAAGAAACACCTTGGTATTTTTTATAATTAACAAGCCCTTTTGCGGCTAGCTTTTTAGACATATCTGTAACCGAAGAAGGCTTCGTATTTATCTGAGAAGCTAGTGCCGTTGTAGCAATAGTTTTTTGAGAAACCTCAGTCAAATGGTATATGGCTTTTATGTAGTCTTCTTCTGAACGGGTCATTTTTTAAAAAGTATATCTTACGTTTAAAACGATATCTCTTCCTTGGTTAGGTACGGCAACGTCATCAAAAATAGTTTTTAATCTTGATAAATGATCTGTATAAACCGTATCAAAAATATTTTTAGCCGTAACAGAAAATTGCAATTGATTATATGAAGCAACAATCCCCAAATCTATTAGGGTATATGCTTCATTGGGCAACTCTTCTTGGGCAATTCTATTTTGTGCTAGAAAATTTTGCATTTGTAGATAGGCACTCTGCAATTTAAAATCCGTGCCAATATTAAAATCGTAATTGGCTTTACTATTAAAATTAACAGGTGGAATAAAAGGCAAAGGTGCACCTTCACTATCATT
>CAZLUS010000018.1:6762-24351 GCA_964562775.1 uncultured Flavobacteriaceae bacterium
CCGTTTGATAATAACTCTGATGTATTTGGTGCTCTGTATCCCGAAGCAATATTAAATCGCAAAGAAACAGCCCCAATATCATATTTAGTACCCAATGAATAATTTAAATTAGAATAGGTTTCATCAAAATCAGCAAAATTTTCAACACCATCAATATCTACACTTTCTGCGCGTACCGTTTTAGTATCAAAACGTAAACCAGACTGAAAACGTAAACGATCAGAAACCTTATAATTAAACAAGCCAAAAACACCGTTTTCTGAAGTTGTACCATCTGGAATTAAAAATACCGTTCCCCTATTTTCATTGTCTTGAAATAAACCTTGAGCCCCAATAGTTAAATCAATTTTTTCAGCCTCAAGAAAGTCTGATACTTTAATATTATAACTCTGTACATTTAAATTTAAATGTAAGTCTGGAGCATCCTCTACTTCGTTAAATTCTTGTCTATCATTTATAGCATAGCCTAAAATCACGTCTATGCGTGTTTTATTGAGCCTAAAATTATTTTCAAAAGCGATATTATGTTGGGTAACATCTTGAAAAGGCAATACAAAATCTCTTGTAAAATTTGATACAAAAGGCATCTCTGCCGGAATTCCAAAAAAGTTATTTAGAAAACTATAGGTTAATTTAGAAGTGAACTTATTTTTTACAAGTCCTAAAGAAATTTTAGCATTCCTATCATCAAAACGGGTATTAAAAATACGCTGTCCTTGTGCTTGTTGCTGAGCAGATTGAGAATCTTCGGGTACTTGGTAATCTCCTGAAGAATTATATCCTAGGTATACGTTTGCTTTAAAATCGTTAAAACTAGTTTTTACGCCTACTCTATTTTGAAAACCCTGAGCATTTGTAAAATATCCCGTTTCTAGAACCCCTTCTACAGGTGCGCTAGTATAATTTTCTTCAACAAAATATAGCACACCTCCAATAGCATCTGAACCATATAATAAAGAAGCCGGGCCTTTTATGACCTCTACACTTTTAATACCGTTATTACTAATTCCTAAACCATGTTCAGCTCCCCATTGTTGATTTTCTATACGCGTCCCTTGTGCATAGGTAACTACACGATTACTGGTAAGACCTCTAATCACAGGTTTACCTATACTACCTCCTGTAGAATTCTGAGATACACCAACCAAGTTGGTGATACTCTCTGCCAAGGTAACTGAGGATGTTCCATTTATTTTAGATAAGGGTTGTTTTTCAACATTAACCACTAAATCTTTTTGCAGTTTTGACCCGGGTACTGATACAACAACTTCATCTAAAGATAGGGTAGCCTCTAGATTTACAGTTAATGATATGGTTTGATTTGCTACAACAACAACTTCTTCAGTCACAGAAGTTGCTCCTACATAAGAAAACGCTATTTTTTGTGTGCCTGTTGGTACTTTTTCTAATAAAAAATACCCTTTATCTCCAGTAATGGCACCCAAACCACTCTTACCATACACGTAAATAGTAGCTCCAAATATTGGTTCTCCATCTAGTGTTACAACACCTTCTATCTTCCCTGTTTCTTGCGCTTTTAATCCAAATGTAATAAGTATAAAAGCCAGAAAAATGATTTTCTTCAACTGAACCTTCTTTTTAATTAGCTAGCTAAAATAATACTTTTTTATAAACTAATAAATAATTTTTAGACAAGACTAAAAATAGACTAAATATAAAACTTCTCTTATTCTTAATTCCTTATCCTTATTTTTGAAAATGCCCAACTACGATTATATTATTATTGGTGCTGGTGCTGCGGGGTTAATGCTAGCAGATGCCATGATTTCGGATGTTTTTTTCAAGGATAAATCTATTCTACTTCTTGATAAAGACAATAAACAAATCAACGACCGCACTTGGTGTTTTTGGGAAAAGGATAAAGGACAATTTGATGCCATCGTACATAAAAAATGGAATCACATTTATTTTAGCGGGAAGCAATTTTCAAAACGTTATACTATCAATCCATATACTTATAAAATGATTCGTGGTATTGATTTTTACAACACACTTTTACAGCGCATAGAAGCCCACCCTAAGATTGATTTTAAGCAAAACGAAGTTACCCAAGTATCAGATGAAGGTGAAATTGTCAAAGTTTCCACTATCAAAAACACCTTTACAGGAAGCAAAGTCTTCAATAGTATTTTTAATTACAGAATGGTAACGCATCAAAAAAAGTATCCCGTACTGCAACAACATTTTGTAGGCTGGACTATAAAAACCAATAAACCAATTTTTGATGTGGATCAGGCCACGTATATGGATTTTGCTATTCCTCAAAAAGGAAATACGCGTTTTATGTATGTGTTGCCAACTTCTAAACAGGAAGCTCTTATTGAGTATACTTTATTTTCTGAAGACTTACTACCAAAAGAGGAATATGAAAACGCTATCAAAGATTATATAAAAAATGTTTTAAACGTTTCTGATTTTCAAATTATCGAAACCGAAATGGGAAGCATACCCATGACCTGCTATGACTTTCAAGAGCATCATTCAAAAAACGTACGCTTTATTGGTACTGCTGGTGGTTGGGCTAAGCCCAGCACAGGGTATACTTTTATGAGTACTGCAAAAAAAATTCCAGTATTAATTAATCATATCAAAACCCAAAAACCTTTACATATTTTGTCATTTAAAAATAGGTTTTGGTTTTATGACTTACTGTTTTTAGACGTTTTGTTTAAAGATAATGCTAACGGATATAGCATCTTTGAAGCGCTATTTAAAAATAGAAAACCACAACTTATTTTCAAATTTTTAGATGAAGAAACTAATCTATTTGAAGACATCAAATACATTTGGGGCTGCCCAAAAAAACCGTTTATCACTGCTTTGCTTAAAAGGCTATTCTAGACTTTTCTACGCATCAGGTTTTCTCCAAAACTAAGCAGCAATTCTTTTTTATCCTGCGATAATTCTATGGCTTCAAGTACAGTAAAAGCTTTATTTGTGTACTGCTCGATTTCTTTTTGAGTACTTGCCGCAGCACCACTTTGCTCAAACACAGCTTTTATAGCTTCAATTTTTTCAGCTGGATTAGTAGGTGCAATAGAGTATAAATGCAATAGGGTTTCTTTTTCAGTAATAGACGCTAATTCTAATGCCCGTAAGTATAAAAATGTTTTTTTATTTTCAATAATATCTCCCCCTATTTGTTTGCCAAAAGTTTTAGAATCCCCAAAAGCGTCTAAATAATCATCTTGTAGTTGAAAAGCAATACCAAGGTTTCTACCAAACTCGTATATTAAATCTTGATTTTCTTTTGATGTACCTGCAATTATAGCTCCCATTTTCATAGCAGCAGCTACCAATACAGCTGTTTTATATGCTATCATCTTTAAGTACTCTGGCAGCGTAACATCTTCTCTTGTTTCAAAATCAATATCGTACTGCTGTCCTTCACAAACCTCTAAGGCTGTTTTACTAAAAAGTTGTTGTAATTCTTTATAAACTGCATCAGGGTAACTTTCAAAAATCTGATATGACTTAATAAGCATGGCATCTCCAGAAAGAATTCCCGTATTTAAATCCCACTTTTCATGTACGGTAGTTTTTCCTCTGCGTAAAGGAGCATCATCCATAATATCGTCATGTACTAAAGAAAAATTATGAAATACTTCTATTGCCAAAGCGGCATCTAAAGCATTCTTATAATCTGCATCAAATAATTCTGTAGTAAGTAAGGTGAGTACCGGGCGTAAACGCTTACCACCCAATCGTAAAATATATCCAATAGGCTCATATAAATTATGAGGTGCTTTTGGTTGAATTTTATCCTCTAAGTACCCAAGAAACTCATTACGGTAGAATTCTATAGAATGCATACATGGTATTTTATTCAAAAATACACCCATTGCAACAAATAGTCTATAGCGTATTAGGTTTCTCTCTTAAAAAATAAAAAATTAAACGAAGGAAACTTTTTTTGTTTTTATAGTTTCCTGTATTATTTTTGCAATGTATTATGAAAGAAAAAATATTATTAAAGGCTACCGATTTGTTTTTAAACCTTGGTTTTAAAAGTGTGACGATGGATGATTTAGCCAAAGAAATGGGTATTTCTAAAAAGACAATCTATTCTCATTATGAGAATAAAACAAAGTTGGTAGAAGAAACCACTATGAATCTTTTTTGGGTAATTTCTAATGGTATAGATGATATAGTATCTCAAAAACACAACCCTATTGAGGAGCTTTATGAAATAAAGAAGTTTGTAATGTCTCGCCTTAAAGATGAAAAGGCTTCTCCGCAATACCAATTGCAAAAATATTATCCGAAGATATACCAAACACTTAGAGAAAAACAATTTGAGCTAATGCATGATTGCGTAGTGGATAACATAAAAAGGGCAATAGATATTGGAATTTATAGAGAAAACCTAAACATTGAATTTATAGCTAGAATTTACTTTTCTGCTGTTAATAGCCTTGGAAACGATGACCTATTTCCTAATACTATGTTTACAAAGGTGGAACTTGAGTACAATTATTTAGAATATCATTTACGCGGTATTGTCACCCCAAAAGGAAGAAAAATTTTAAATAAAATCATCAATTCAAATCAAGATTAAATGAAAAAAATAAGACTTATACTAATGGTGCTACTCCCTTTTTTCTTGCATGCCCAAGATGCAGAAAAAATGGATTTTAGCCTCAAAGAAGCTGTTAATTATGCCCTTGAGCATAATTATAGTGTTCTAAATTCTGGCAGAGACCTTATAGATGCTCAAAAGCAAAAATGGGAAACTATTGCTACAGGTTTACCGCAAATTAGTGGTGCCATAAATTATCAAAATCAACTAAAACAAATACAATCGCAGTTTCCTTCTATTTTAGTACCAGAGCAGTTCTTACCTGAAGGAGTTGTTCAGGGGCCAGAAGCTTTTGTCCCTATTATTTTTGGGCAGCCTCAACAAATAACAGCTACAGGCACTATAAGGCAACAAATATTTGATGGATCTTACATTGTAGGTGTGCAAGCCACAAAAGCTTTTTTAAATTTTACCCAAAACAATAAAGAAAAAACAGATTTAGAAGTTAGAAAAGCTGTTATAGAAGCTTATGGAAATGTGCTATTAGCAAAAGAAAGCGCCTCTATTATAGAAAAGAATAAAGAAACTTTAAAAAAGACACTTTTTGAAACCCAAAAAATATATGAAAATGGTTTAGGAGATGAAGAAAGTGTAGATCAATTACAAATAACACTCTCTTCTGTTGACAACCAATTAAAGAATGTTATTAGATTAAAGAAGATAACCAAACAAATGTTGAACCTTGTAATGGGTCGTCCAATTGATTCTGAAATACTATTGACTGAAAATTTGAATGATTTAACAGAAACTCAGATTAACCCAAACTTAGTAAATGCAGATTTTAAGATACAAAACAATGTAGATTTTAAAATTGCATCTAATTTAAATGAGCAAAGGTATTTTGAACTTAAATTAGCTAAAAGCAGGGCCCTTCCAACCTTAAACGCATTTATTAACTATGGTGCTTTATCTTTTGGTGAGAGTTTTAGTTTTTTAGATGAGGGGCAAGATTATTTTGGATTTTCCACCTTTGGTGTGGATTTAAACATTCCCATTTTTAGCTCCTTAAAAAGAAGTGCAAGCACGCAACGTGCTAAAATTGCATACGAGAAAGCAAAAACACAATTAATAGAAACTGAAGAACAAATTAGATTACAATTAGAAACTGCTAAGAGTAATTATGTATTAGCTATAGAGGAGTATGGAACTTCCACAAATAATTTAGCACTTGCAGAACGTATAGAAAACAAAAATCAAATTAAATACAATGAAGGTTTAGCTACAAGTTTTGAACTTAGGCAAGCACAAACCCAGTTGTATTCATCTCAACAAGAATATTTACAGTCTATGGTAAATGTTATAAACAACAAAACTATTCTAGAAGGAATTATCAATCAATAAAAGACATCGATATGAAAAAAGTAATCTACATTCTAACTGCTACAGTTCTTTTAGCATCTTGTGGAGGTGATGGAGAAAAATCAATACATGATATAGTAGCAGAAGGTGATTTAGAAACATTACGAGCTAAAAAAACCGAAATCTCAGAAAAGCAAAGAGCAATTGAAAAAGACCTCTTATTGCTTGACTCTGTAATTGCTGCAAAGTCAGGGATTGAAAAACTACCTTTAGTTAGCACGCTTGTAGCAAAAGGTGAAAAGTTCAATCATTTTTTAGAACTACAAGGCGATGTTAAAACCAAACAAAACCTTTTAATCTATCCTGAAATGGCAGGCACACTTAAAAAGGTGTATGTAAAAGAAGGACAGTGGGTAAATAAAGGACAGTTGCTAGCTGTTATAGATGATGGCGGAATGGCAAGCCAGGTATCACAATTACAAACGCAAGCTGCATTAGCAAAAACTACCTTTGAGCGACAAAAACGCTTATGGGATCAAAAAATAGGTTCCGAAATTCAGTTTTTACAAGCGAAGTCTACTTTTGAAGCCACTGAAAGCGCCGTAAAAACAGCCCAAAGTCAATTGGGAAAATCTAAAATTAGAGCTCCTTTTTCAGGTATTATTGATGATGTTATCAAAGACCAAGGTACTGTTGTAGCACCAGGACCTGGTGCAGAAGTATTTAGAATAGTAAACCTTAATGATATGTACATTACTGTAGATGTACCAGAAAACAACTTGGGTAGTATTGTAAAAGGTAAAGAAGCAATAGTATATTTTCCCATATTGGGGGATACTATTACTTCTAAAATTAGACAAACGGGAAACTTTATTAGTCCGAATAATAGGGTTTTTAGTGTGGAGATTCCTGTTCCAAATAAAAAAGGAAATATAAAACCCAATCTCTCCGCAAGAGTACATTTAAATGATTACAGCAGTGATAATGCTATACTAATACCACAAGGTATTATTTCTGAGAATGCCGATGGAGAACAGTACGTTTATGTGGCAGAAAATGTAAAAGAAAACAAGGCAGAAGCAAAAAGAAGAATCATTAAAACAGGTAAAACAAAAGGAAGCTTTATTGAGGCAGTGTCAGGAATTTCGGAAGGTGATATCTTAATTAAAGAAGGTGCCAGAACAGTTAAGGAAGGGCAAAATGTGCAAATTCTAAATCAGTAATTAGTGAGTAGTCTATAGTTTGTAGATTATAGACTCAAATAGTTGAGTTAAAATAATTTCGGGTTTACAGAAATACCTTAAAAATAAATCTAAAGACTAACGACTCTCGTCTAAAGACTATAACATGAGTAAACAAAAAAAGAATACAGATAAGGAATTCAGAATAGCATCGTGGGCCATTGACAATCCCTCAGTGATTTTTGTGATGATAGCTATTTTACTATGGGTTGGGTTTCAAGCATACAAAGCAATGCCCCGAGAAGATTATCCAGAAATTGTAGAAACCAAAATTTATGTAAGCACACCGTATCCTGGCAACACAGCCGAAGATATTGAACGTTTAATCACCGACCCCTTAGAAGACCGATTAAAAAATGTTAGCAATGTTGTAGAAACTAGCTCAACATCGCAAGAAGATTATTCTATTATTACAGTAGAATTCGATGAAAACATTACCGTAGAACAAGCAAAACAAAAAGTAAAAGATGAGGTAGATAGCGAAAAATCGAGTGAAGATTGGCCTACGTTTAATGGTGCTAAAGTAGAACCTAATATTTTCGATTTAAACATAGCAGAATCTTTCCCTATAATGAATGTGAATTTCACTGGGGATTACCCAGTTGAAAAATTAAAAGACTACGCAGAGTATTTAAAAGACGAAATTGAAAACCTGCCTCAAGTTAAAGAAGTAGACATCCGCGGAGCGCAAAAAAAGGAAGTTGAAGTAGCCGTAGATGTCTATAAAATGATGGCTGCTAAAGTTAGTTTTCAGGATGTTATTAGTGCTATCGGAAATGGCAATACGACCTTATCTGCCGGAAACATTAAAACTAACGAACAACGACGAACTATACGTGTCTTAGGAGAAATTAGAGACCCTCAAGAACTCAATGAGTTTGTAGTAAAATCCGAAGATGGTGCCATCTATCTAAAAGATATTGCTTCGGTTAGTTTTGCTGAAGAAGAGAAAACCACCTTTGCTCGAGAGTTCGGGAAAAGTGTAGTAATGCTTGATATTAAAAAACGCTCTGGCACCAATACTATTGAAGCTACAACTCAAATTAGAGCACTTTTAAAAAAAACACAAACAGACTACTACCCAGCAGATTTAAATATATCTATTGCTAACGATTCTTCTGGACGTACACTAAACCAAGTTGATGACCTTGTAAATAGTATCATCTTTGGAATTATTCTAGTAGTGACTGTACTCATGTTCTTTCTTGGGTTTAAAAATGCCTTATTTGTAGGTTTTGCGATCCCCATGTCTATGTTTATTTCTTTTTTCGTCTTAGACACTTTAGGCGTTCTTATTGATAGCCTAAGCTTTACCCTAAATACAATGGTTCTTTTTGGAATGATTATGGGTCTAGGGATGTTGGTAGATAATGGCATTGTAGTAGTCGAAAATGTATATCGATTAATGAGCGAAGGCATGTCGCGTACCGAAGCTGCTAAAAAAGGAATTGGCGAAATTGCTTTTCCTATTATAATATCTACTATAACTACGGTAGCTGCTTTTGTACCACTTGGGCTTTGGCCAGGCTTATTTGGTCAATTCATGATTTATTTTCCAGTAACGCTATCGGTTGTTTTAGGTTCTTCATTATTCGTAGCTCTTTTTATGAACTCTATGCTAGTTTCAAAATACATGGAAATTGGCAATAAAGAAATTGGACAAAAAGGTCTTATTAGAACAACGCTAATTCTTGTAGGCTTTGGGGTTTTAATACTATTGTTTGGTGGGGCAATTAGAGGTATGGGAACAGTTTTACTGTTTACTGCAATTATGTTTTGGGCTTATAAATATGTTATTAAAGGTTTAGCGAATAGTTTTCAGAATAAGATAATGCCTCGTTTTGAAAATTGGTACGAACGTCGCATTGAACATGCACTTAGAGGCGCTAATGTATATTGGTATTTTGGGGTTACAGTATTGCTTTTACTGCTAACCTTTATGTTATTTGGAATGTCAATTGGTTCTGGAAGAACTAAAATTGAATTCTTTCCGGAGAATAGCCCTAACGAAGTCTATGTTTATATTGAATATCCAGAAGGTACATCAATTGCAAAAACAAATAAAATTACCAAAACTATTGAAGAAAGAGTTTATGCGGTAATTGCAAGAGAAAAATACAAAAGAGATGCCGATTATAACTATTTAGTTGAATCTGCTGTTTCTCAGGTTGGTGAAGGTGCTGGTAATCCTCAAACCGATGGTGGTGCCTCTGGCGAAATGCCACATAGAGGTAAGGTTACCGTTTCAATGCGCGAGTTTAAATACCGAAATGGCTTAGATACTGAAGAACTAAGAGGCGCTATACAAGAAGACCTAGCTGGTATCTATCCTGGGGTTTCGATTTCTGTAGAAAAACTTGCCGAAGGTCCACCAGCAGGATACCCAGTCAATATTGAACTACAAGGAGAAGACTACGACGAGTTAATTGCTACAGCTGAAGATATTCGTAATTATATAAATAGTAAAAACATTCCGTTTATTGAAGAACTAAAAATTAATGTAAACAAAAGCAAACCCTCTATGCAGGTTATTGTAGACCGACAAAAAGCTGGTGAATTAGGAGTTGCAGTGGGGCAAGTAGGGCAGCAATTAAGACGGTCTTTGTTTGGTGAAAAAGCAGGGGTTTATAAACTTAATGGTGAGGACTATGATATTAATGTTCGCTTTAATAGTGATTTACGATTTAATCCAAATGCGCTGTTTAACCAGAACATTATTTTTAGAGATCAGGCAACAGGGCGTATTAAAGAAATTCCGGTATCGGCAGTGGCATCTCAAAAAAACTCTTCGGGTTTTAGTTCTATAAAGCACCGAAACGGCAATAGGGTTGTAACCGTTTATTCTGGGCTTACTGCTGGTGGAAATCCTGCTCAGGTGGTAGATATGGTAATTAAAGAAATGAGAGGTTTTAAAGGTATTCCAGATACTATTAAAGTAGATTACACAGGGGAAATTGAGGAGCAAAATAAACAATTAAACTTTTTAGTGGGGGCCTTCTTTGGTGGATTAGCTCTAATCATGCTTATTTTAATATTTCAGTTTGGTGGTATTTCAAAACCGTTAATTATTATGATTGCCATCTTTTTAAGTTTTATAGGTGTTTTTGGGGGACTAATGATAACTGGGTGGTCTTTTGTTATAATGATGACGATGATGGGGATTATTTCGCTTGCAGGAATAGTTGTAAACAATGGTGTAGTCTTATTAGACTATACACAAATTCTCATTGACCGTAAAAAGGTAAGTCTAGAAATGAATGAAAAGGATTTACTGTCAATGCCAGATATAACTAAAGTAATTACAAAGGCTGGTAAGGCAAGGTTACGCCCAGTAATTTTAACTGCTATAACTACAGTTTTAGGCTTAATTCCGCTAGCAATAGGTTTAAATATTGATTTCTTCTCACTCTTTACAAACTTTGACCCAAAAATCTATTTTGGAGGCGATAATGTGATTTTCTGGGGTCCGCTAGCATGGACCGTAATATTCGGATTAATAGTGGCCACTTTTTTAACCCTTATTATTGTTCCTGTGCTATTTAATATTGTCTACCGTATAAAAAGACGATTTAGTAGTTTAAAGACAACTTAATGGTGAGACATAACTAAATAAAAAAACTCCGCTAATAAGCGGAGTTTTTTGTAAAACGGTACTACGTTTACTTATTGATTCTCATTAAAAGGAACTGGTACAGCCATAGGCACATTATCCGTTGCTCGATCATTAGGTAATTCTGCTAGTCGTCCAAAACGTCTAGTATCTACCCATCTATGACTTTCTGCGAACAATGAATACCTTCTTTGAAAAAGAATTTCATCTTCCAATTCTGCAGCTGTCATACCTCCCGTATAAGGACCTACTCCAGCAGCATTTCTAATAACATTAATTGCTGTAATAGCATCACCAGGGTTCGCCATCATGTTAGCTTCTGCATAGAGTAGAATTAACTCTTCATTTCTCATAATTGGTACATTATCGACATTACTTTGGTAAATAAAAACATCATGCGTTCCAATCAATCCAGAAAAATCTACAGGTGCATCTCTCAAGACTGCCTTGTTTAGCCTTAAGTCATTAGGCAAAGCATCATCTATAAAACTAGAATGTGCTACTCTAACAATAGCTGTTTGGTTTAAAGCAACAAATAATGGATTTGGTAAATCTGCTCCAGTTAGGGAAAAAGTATGATACACTCCAGTTTCCAAATCTCCTGCCATATCCATAAAAGAATTTGATAAAAGATTAAGTACATTAGGGTAGTTTTCTCTGTAAGCTTCTACTCTAGCCGTTAAACCTCTATTAAATTGTAAAAACCCAGATGGGGTATCAAAACCACTATAACCAGAACTCAATGTAAACGGAAAATCTTCTCCTGCAGCAGCTAAGTCTGTTGCAGCCCCGTCTAATAAATTAAAAATTTGAGTTAAAGCTTCAGTCTCACTAACAAAATCCCCTAAATTATCAGGATCCACAACATCTACTCTAATACCATTAGAAAACTGATTATTGTTAATCATCAAAAATTCATGAGCCAATAGGGTATTTAAAACACCTCTTGTTCCTGCTATTTCTGCAGCTGAAAAATCTGCTGTTGTATTGGCCAAGCCTTCTAAAGCAGTGTTAATATCTCTAACGGCAGCATATCTTGCATTCCATGGTGTAACTGTGTAAAAGGTATTGTTATCTAAATTGGCTGTCACAACATCTGCTTCAAACCTTGGGTCAGAACCTGTAAAAAAATAATACTCTCGTCCAAAAATACTTTGTACATCAACTTGAGTATTAAGTCCTACTCGCATATCAGAAAGTATTCCAGAAACTGCTTGAGGCAATTCTGCTCTAGACAGGTTAGAAGAAATGGCATCTGTACTTAAACCATTTAAACTATCTGCATCGTCTAAACTACAAGAGGCAAAAAATAATAGCCCCAGTAACATTAAAATGCTTTTATTAAATTTTATATATGTTTTCATATTCTTCTATTTTAAAATTGAGCTGATACTGTGAATACTAATCTTTTTGAAGATGGAAATGGTGTTACTTCAACACCTTGAGATAAACCATTACCTCCAAAGTTAGATACCTCAGGGTCAAAGCTATTATAATCAAAAACATTAATTAAGTTTCTACCAGATACTCCAATATTAATATTTGAAACTACATCTCCAAACCAATTTTCTAATGTTGCTCCAGGCACAGAATACTTTAAGCCTACTTCTCTTAGTCTAAGATAAGAAGCATCTTCAACAAAGGGTGCTGCATTACCAGAAAAAAGACCATTATTAATTCTAAAAGTTCCGTTATTAATATTAGGGTCAAAATCAAAATCATCAAAATCGGCACTAGTACCCCCAAAGTCAGATAATAGCTGCGTTAAGTTAATATTATCACCTCCTTGTTTCCAATGCCATAAAAATGCTAAGGTAAAATCTTTATATCTTAAATTATTTTGCCACGTAAATTGAAAATCAGGCTCTGTATCACCTAACTGAGTAACAGGGGTTCCTGGCCCAGTAGTTCCTACGATTTGAGTAACACTTTCTCCTTCTTCAATTTGAAACTGTCCTAAACTATTACCAAAACCTCCTAAATTAAATGTAGGTACATCTAAACGCGTTACTTCTGATCTATTTCTAAACCAATTAAAGGTTGCATCCCAACCAAAATCACCAGATTCATATATATTAGCGTTTAAAGATACTTCTATACCTCTATTTTCAAAATCTCCCCCATTTTCTTGTTGCGCAACAAACCCTGAAGAGCCAGGTACTTGAGCAGTAATTAAGAAATCTTCTGCCTCTTTGTTATAATAGGTAAAGGTTAAGGAGAGTTTATCGTTAAAAAAACCTGCATCAAAACCTAATTCTAGTTCTTTATTACGCTCTGGTTGTATTCCAGGATTACCTCTAGCCCCTGGTACTACTACACCTACATTACCATCTATTAATGTATTATTAAATAGTGTAAACAAACTTCCAAAAACAGCAAATGTACCAGCTTCTCCATAAGCTACTCTAGGTTTTAAACGATTTAAAAAACTATTGTCTGACCAAAAATCAAAGTTGTGTAGATTTACAGCAACAGATCCTTTTGGGTAATAAAAGAACTCGTCGGCGTCACCGTTATTGGTAGACTTATCGCCCCGAACACCTAATGTTGCTAAAATTTTGTCTTGGTAGTTAAATTCTTCTTGAGCAAAAATACCAAAGTCTTCTTGTTGTAACCTAAATTGATTGGTACTTACATTAGCTCCTTGGTCTACATTTGTTTGCGAACCTATTAAGTCTGAAGCTATAACACCAACTGTATTTTGAGAAAACTGTTCGTTGGTTAAACCTAATTGCGTCGTAAAACTTAAATCATTTTTCGTTCTGTAATTATGTACCAAAAAGCCAGCATAGTTTGCATTTCTGTTATTTGTAGTTGTAACCGCAGTTACACCATTTACACCACCTTGATCCACTCGTTGAAATTGTAATTCTTGAGGGAAAATAACCGTTGCTACTTGATTGAAGAAATCTGTTCCTGCTCTACCTATAAATTTTAAGCTTTGGTTATCGGTTCTAAATAAAGTAGCTTCTATATTACCTCCAATAATAAATCTATTTACACGCTCATTATTTGTAAACAATGCAATAGTTTGTAATGGGTTAGATGAGTTATTTGGGTGATCAGGAAAGTTGCCATTCTCATCAGGAAATAAATTATCCCAAGGTCTTGTAGCTGTTAAAGCAACACCAATAGTAGTACCCGAATTATCATTATTAAAGAAACCACGATCTGCACTAGAATTAATATAATTACTAGACAAACCTACCTTAATATTATCATTAAACCTATGATCAAGATTTAATCTCACATTAGATCTGTCTATACCTGTATTATCTACTATACCATCTTCTAATTCTCGAGCAAAACCAGCATAAAATGATGTTTTATCATTACCACCAGAAGCACTAACATTAGTATTTGTTATAAAACCTTCATTACCATACAATACATCTTCGTAATCTACTAAGTTGCCGGAATCTCTAGCAGCTATAAATGCGGGTAAATCTGCCGCGTCTACATTATCTTCTGTAAAATTTCTAACTCCTTGTGCTCTAATAATTTGATTGTAACCTACAGTCTGGGAAATATTAAATTTAGTCTTCCCTTCTTTTCCTTTTTTGGTAGTAATTATAATTACCCCTGCTGCACCTCTAGATCCATAAATAGCTGCTGCTGAAGCTCCTTTTAAAATCTCAACACTTTCAATATCGTTTGGGTTTATATCTGCAATACGGTTTGTAGCATTATCTTGGCTAGATGCATTACCACCTCCAGCTGCAGCAGATACTGCATTTAATCCTGACGAAGCAACACTAATATTACTTATATAGACACCGTCAACAATATAAAGCGGTTGGTTATTACCAAAAATAGATGTTAAACCACGCAGTCTAACGGAAAAACCTCCTCCTGGTGATCCAGAATTTGAATTAATTAATGTTCCTACAACCTTACCTGATAAAGCACCATCTAAAGATTGTGGCGGCGTTACTTCCGCTAATTCCGCCGATGATACAGTGGCAACTGCATTTGCCAAATTACTTCTTTTTACAGAAGTTGCAAGACCAGTAATAATTACTTCATCTAATCCAGTAGCTGACTCATCTAAAGCGATGTTTAATACACTAGCATCTGTTACACTAATTTCTTTTGTAGCATAACCTAGTGACGAAAAAACTAATACAGCCGGAAAGCTGCTTACATCAATTTGATAGTTTCCATCAAAATCTGATGTGGTTCCATTTGTAGTTCCTTTAACTACTACAGTTGCTCCAGGCAAAGGTTGCCCGGTAGATGTCTCCGTAATTACTCCTGTTACGCTTCCTTGAGAAAAAGCCATAAAAGGCAATACAAAAAACACAATAGCAAACGTACTTTTAAGCAGTGTTTGTTTCATTTTCATAATTGATTATAGGTTTAATTATTTGTCCTTTTGTAAAAGGATATTAAGACAATGTATGCTTTTTTTTTATTTTTCACATATTTTTAACAATTTAAATAACAATTGTTAGTTTTTCCTTTTGTAAAATCCAATAGTTATTTCTAGTAGTTACTGTGCTATCTTCTTAACTTTGATGCCATTAATTATATAATCAATGTACAGAAGTAATACTTGTGGCGAATTAAATGCCCAAAGCATAGGAAAGAAAGTAGTTTTAAGTGGTTGGATACAGAAAGTAAGAGACAAAGGCTTTGTAACTTGGGTTGACCTTAGGGACCGATACGGTATTACCCAATTGGTTTTTGATGAAGACAGAACACCAAAAGCACTTTTAGAGACTGCTAAAACTCTTGGCAGGGAAGCTGTTATTCAAATTAAAGGCGAAGTTATTGAGCGTGCGTCTAAAAATAAAAATATTGCTACAGGAGAAATAGAAGTTTTAGTTTCAGAATTAACCTTATTAAATGAGTCTTTAGTACCTCCGTTTACTATTGAAGATGAAACTGATGGCGGTGAAGATATTCGTATGAAATATCGTTATTTAGATATTCGTAGAAACCCAGTAAAAGACAGTTTACTTTTTAGACATAAGGTCTCTATGGAGGTTAGAAAATACCTATCGGACCAAGGTTTCATAGATGTAGAGACACCGTATTTAATAAAGTCTACCCCTGAAGGTGCGCGCGATTTTGTGGTGCCAAGCCGTATGAATGAGGGACAATTCTATGCCCTGCCACAATCACCACAAACCTTTAAACAATTGTTGATGGTGGGTGGTATTGACAAGTATTTTCAAATTGTAAAGTGTTTTAGGGATGAAGATTTAAGAGCAGATAGACAGCCCGAGTTTACACAAATTGATTGCGAAATGTCTTTTGTTGAACAAGAAGACATCTTAAATACCTTTGAGGGCTTAACCAAACATTTACTCAAAGAAATTAAAGGTGTTGAAATAGCTGACTTTCCAAGAATAACTTTTGATGAGGCCATGAGGCGTTTTGGAAATGACAAACCAGATATTCGTTTTGGAATGGAGTTTGGCGAGCTTAACGAAGTTGCACAACATAAAGATTTTAATGTTTTTAATTCGGCAGAATTAGTAGTAGGTATCGCAATTCCGGGTGGGAACTCCTATACTAGAAAAGAAATTGACAAACTTACTGATTGGGTAAAAAGACCACAAGTGGGTGCCTTAGGTATGGTCTATTGTCGTTGTAATGATGATGGAAGCTTTAAATCATCAGTAGATAAATTCTACGGCCAAGAAGATTTAGCAAAATGGGCGGAAGTTACTGGTGCTAAAGCTGGTGATTTAATATGTGTACTTTCTGGTGATAAAAATAAAGTGCGTAGTCAATTAAGTGCCTTGCGTATGGAAATGGCAGAGCGGCTAGGTTTACGTAAGCCCGATGAGTTTGCGCCACTATGGGTAATCGATTTTCCATTACTAGAATTGGATGAAGAAACAGGGCATTATCATGCTATGCACCACCCTTTTACTTCGCCTAAGCCTGGGCAATTAGAATTATTAGATTCTAAACCAGGAGCGGTTAAAGCAAATGCCTATGACCTTGTGTTAAACGGAAACGAAATTGGTGGAGGTTCTATTCGTATTCACGATAAAGAAACGCAGGCTATAATGTTTAAGCATCTTGGTTTTACTGATGAAGAAGCAAAAAAACAATTTGGTTTTTTAATGGATGCATTTCAATATGGAGCGCCACCTCACGGAGGTATTGCTTTTGGTTTAGATAGATTAGTTGCTATTCTTGGAGGTCAAGAAACCATACGAGATTTTATTGCTTTCCCTAAAAACAATAGTGGTCGTGATGTAATGATTGATGCTCCTGCAACTATTGATGAACAACAGTTAAAGGAACTGAATTTGAAATTGAGTTTATGAAGTTTAAATACATCATAGTTTTAATATTATTAGCCTCTTTCGCTGCTATTATTTATGGGTTTTATATAAAAACTACTGATGAGTTTCTTGCCAATAAATATATTGGTTTTGGCACGGTGGGTATTTTTTTAATTGCGATGCCCTTATTTTTAATTAAGGAAAGTAAGGGAAAACAAATAAAAGATTACATGCTTACCAAAGAGAATATTGAAAAAATGCAAAAGAAAGAACGGCAAAACATTGAAAATCAATAATTTTAGAAAGATTTAATATGCATTTTTATTGTTATACAAATGAAATATAGTACCTTAGAGTATTAACATTTATATTTTTTTAATGACTGGTACAGTAAAATTTTTTAACGCATCCAAAGGATTTGGTTTCATCACTAACGATGATACCGGTAATGACATTTTTGTTCATGTTACGGCATTGAACGGTCTTCAATTAAATGAAGGAGACAAAGTAGAATATGTAGAAGAAGAAGGAAAAAAAGGTATTGTAGCTGGACAAGTTCAAATGCTTTAGTACATTTTCAACTTTATTGAAAAG
>CAZLUS010000019.1:0-4767 GCA_964562775.1 uncultured Flavobacteriaceae bacterium
GTTTTAAACTTTATGACAGTGTATCACAAGTCTTTGTTCGTTTAAATTAGTAGAAAAGAACAAATAGTCTTGCCCTCCATCTTTTATATGGTGTTTTTTGCGGATAGAAGCAACAGATTCTGGAAAATTACGGGTGCTAACATTAGCCTTTTTAAGCTTTAAATTTAAAACAGCTTTCTTATTGTAGGGGATACTACTTTCTATTTTAAAGCGTCTACCCGGGAAATCTATTAACTTTTCTGAAGTGTATAGATGCGAATGTTCATGTAATTTGTAGATTGAGAAGTGATTTCCTACCAATTTAAAGGCTCCAGCTTTTAAAATTGTAGCATTTGGTTCGTAAAGGTATTTTAAAGGTTGGCTTAGGCGAGCGATTTGTTCTTTCTCTTTAGAAATATTGAAATCAAAAGTTTGGGATTGCTGCTTGATACTATTTATAGTTTTTATGATTGGTGTGGCTGTATATTCTTTTTCTAAAATCCAAAGCAATTCTTTCACTTCATTTTGTACAGCAACAATATGAATTTCTTTTACAAATTTTAGTTCACGAAGTCCTTGTTGAATATCATAAATTGGTGAAGTTTTTAAGAGTAGGTTTTGAGTCTTTTTAAAAATTTGGTCTAGATGTTTCGGAATATTAGGATTGCAATCTTCTAATAAAAAGACTTTTTCTTTTATAGTATTTCTTCTGGAAGGGTCGCTGTAAACCCAATCGAATTTTTCATCAGAATTATATAAAAATTGAAGTCCATCAGTAGCATGAAAAGTGATGTTTTTTAGTGCTAATTTTTGAGCATTATGTGAAGCTATTTTTGATAGTTTTTTGTCTAATTCGCAATGAATAATTGCATCAATTTTTTGAGCAAAAAAGTAGCTGTCTACACCTAAGCCGCCAGTAGTGTCTAGAAGTAATTTTCCGGCTACTAAATTTGCTTTGTATTTTGCAGTTTGTTCAGAACTGGTTTGTTCTATATTTAGTTTGTTAGGGTAATAAATTTGTGCGGTGTTAAACCAAGTAGGGAGCTTATTTTTGCATTTTTTTTTGGCTTCTAACTGTTCTACTAGTTCTTGCTGCGTAATGCCACTAAAAAGTTGCTTTTTAAGCAAAACGGACACAATGTCAGTATTCCAATTTTTATTTATAAAATCTTGTACACCAGTATTTAATATGTTTCTATTGAAATTAATACTATAAATCTTTAGTAAGCTTTTTTACAAAGCTATTATCACTTAAAAACTCCTTTAAAATGACCTTAATTGCTGTATATCCTGGTACTGCAATCACCATACCGACCACTCCAAAAAGAAGTCCTGCAATAATGATAATTAAGAATATTTCTAGCGGGTGTGATTTTACAGAATTAGAAAAAATGAAAGGCTGTGAAAAGAAATTATCTACCAATTGACCAACCACTAAACCTATTAAAACATAGCCTGCTTTTGGTAAAATTACGCTGCTAAAATCCATCCCTAAATTACTAGTCATTGTAAGGGTAATCATAATAGCTCCTCCAATCATTGGACCCACATATGGAATGATGTTAAATAGGGCACATAAAAATGCAATTACAATGGCATTTTCTACCCCCACAATAAAGAGTGTTATGGTGTAAATTACAAACAGAATAAATAGCTGTAAAAGGATACCTGCAAAATACCTAGATAGTAAATTATTTATTTTTTCTATGGACTTCACCATATTACCTTCTTTGTTATCTGGTACAAAAGTTAGAATACCGTTTTGAAACAGTTTGCTGTCTTTTAAAAAGAAAAAAGAGATAAATAAAACTGAAAAAAGTCCGATACTAAAATTACTCAACACATTTAAAAAGGAGTTTAAAAAATTAGGTATAAAATTTAAATTTAAGCCTTCGAGTACATTTTTTTCTATATCCGCATCTTCAATAATATCATTGACATTAGATGTGCTTATGCCAAAATAATCTACTATTTGTAGGTATAAAGTATTTAGGTCGCCTCTAAGTGCATTAATATCTAGTAAGGATAAGTTTTTGCTTTGTTCTGTTATTAAAGGAATAAATAGTGCTAAAATACCTATAAAGACACCTAACATAAATACCATAGTTAGTATTACCGCTAATAGGTTAGGCATCTTAAGTTTTCTTCTTAAAAACAGCACAATAGGTCTGCCCAATAGTGCTATAACAGCTGCAATAGCTAGATAAGCTAAAACAGATTGAATTTTAAACAAAAAATAGAAACTAAGCACAATAGCAGTAAGAATAAAAACCGCTCTTAGTATTCCGTTGGCGATAGGTTTAGAGTTCATTTTTAGGTTTTAAAAGCGTAAGCTATAATATTTGCACCCATTTGCAATGCTTTTATGCGTATCTCTTCTGGGTCGTTATGTACTGTTGGGTCTTCCCAGCCATCGCCCAAATCACTTTCAAAAGTAAAAAGTAAGACAAGCCTACCTTCATGAAAGATGCCTAGTGCTTGTGGGCGTTTACCATCATGCTCATGAATTTTAGGTAGCCCTTCTGGAAATTGGAATTTTTGTGTAAAAATAGGATGGTCTGCTCCAAGCTCTTCTAATTCTTTGCCTGGGAAAACTTTTTTCAATTCTTTTCTAACATAAGGTTCCATACCATAATTATCATCAATATGTAAAAAGCCACCACCCAAAAGATAGGTATTTAGGTTTTTTGCTTCTTCATCAGAAAAGAAAACATTGCCATGCCCCGTCATATGTATAAACGGATATTGAAAAATGGAAACGCTGCCAACCTCTACTGTTGCTGGTTTTTCTTCGATTTTGGTATTAATTTCTTGATTGCAAAAACGAATTAAATTAGGTAGTGCTGTTGGGTTAGAATACCAATCGCCCCCACCTTTGTATTTAAGTATGGCTACTTCTTGCGCTAGACTAGAACTAGTCACAAAAAAAGTTAAAAAAAGATATGTTAGAGTAAGGTATTTCATAAAAAAACGAATAAATAACTATATTCAAAAATACTGTATTTCATGTATAAAAAAATTATAATTCCGAGCTTGGTTGTTATAGGTCTCTTTTTTGTAGCATTTAAGAGCATGTCTAACAAGAAAACTACTTCTGTAACTGTAGATACTGTTGCAACAGTTGACGATACTACTTTAAATGCGGGTGAATACGAACCAGTAGTAGTATTAGAATTGTTTACTTCTCAAGGGTGTTCTAGTTGCCCACCAGCAGATGTACTTTTAGACAAGGTAAAAAAACAATATCCAAATAAAGTCTATGCACTTTCATATCATGTTGATTATTGGAATTATATTGGGTGGGAAGACCCTTTTAGTAAAGCTACTTACAGTACAAAACAACGTCTTTACAATCAAAAATTTCGCTCTAGAAGTAATTATACCCCGCAGATGGTGGTTAATGGTAAAGAACATTTTGTAGGCTCTAGCGCTAGTAAATTAAATGCAAAAATTGCAACATATAGCAAAACTTCAGCAGCTAATAAAGTCAAAGTGACTCATGCTGCGCAAAGTAGTGCCACAGTTGATTTTGAGTATGCTGTTGATGGCGAGTTAGACGGTAAGGAATTACGTGTAGTATTGGTTTTAGATGAAAAAACCACTGCTGTTAAAAGAGGTGAAAATAGAAATAGAACACTTAAAAATGCCAATATCGTTGTTGCAGAAAAGTATTTGTATTTAGATGCTGCTACTGGTAAAGGTAGCATTGACATACCAAACATTGTTAACCCTAAAGACAAATTAACCCTATTATTAGTCACAGAAAATGAAGTCTCTGATATTACGGGAGCAGCAAAGCGTGCTATTTAATTGTTAATTGTAGCTACCACAGTACAGGCGTATATAGCAGCAGTTTCCGTACGTAAGCGATTTTTACCTAGCGATACAGGCACAAATCCATTAGTATAGGCTAATTGTATTTCGGTATTAGAAAAATCACCTTCGGGGCCTATTAATATTACCACGTCTTTATCGGCAGCTAAACGTCTTTTAAGCTCTTCTTTTTCTTCTTCTTCGCAATGGGCGATAAACTTTAAATCCCCATTGGCTGATTTTAAAAAATCTTGATAGCTGGTTAATTGATTGAGCTTGGGTAAATAGGTTTGTAAAGACTGTTTCATTGCAGATTGCAATACTTTTTCTAGACGTTCAGGTTTAATAACCTTGCGTTCAGAATGCTCGCAAAGTATGGGTGTAATTTCAGTAACTCCTATTTCAGTTGCTTTTTCTAAAAACCACTCAAAGCGGTCGTTCATTTTTGTGGGAGCAACTGCTAAATGCAGGCTATGTAATCTAGCAATTGTTTTCTCTGTTGATACAATCTGTGCCTTACATTTTTTAGGATTTGCATCTATAATTTCGGCTTCAAACAAATAGCCTTTGCCATTGGTAATATTAAGTACATCAGCTTCTTTTTTGCGCAGTACTTTTACAATATGCTTGCTTTCATCAGAAGAAAAGCTAAATTGTTTAAAACTATTATCAAGGGAAGGGTTGTAGAAGAGTTGCATAGTATTATTTTTCTAATTTATATTTTGCATGTTCAAAGCCTAATTCAATCCAATATTGTAATTCTTCTTCGGTTTTAAAACCATCAATTGAAACATAAACAAATTCTTTCATTGGTTTACCTGTAAAGTCCATAGGGCGCACAAATTCTTTTTTGAGTTCATCATCTATCTTTGAATCTATTATACGAACCATTAAATCGTTTTTAATTACACCAACCGTCATTTTTCCTTTGTAAAGGAAAACAACGCCACCAAACATTCGCTTTTCAGTAAAGGC
>CAZLUS010000019.1:4867-24155 GCA_964562775.1 uncultured Flavobacteriaceae bacterium
CCACCACCTATGGCAATATGTTTAATACCGGTTTGTTTAACCGCTAGTTTTAATTTATCCATTAAAATTTCTAAAATGGTAAATTGTATAGAAGCACAAACATCGTCTATATGTTCTGCTATAAAATTGGAGTTTTCTTTAGTTTTCTTTTGAATGAAATAAAGAATACTTGTTTTTAAACCACTAAAGCTAAAATTTAGTCCAGGTACTTTTGGTTTGGGAAACTGAAAAGCTTTTTCATTGCCTAGTTTGGCATGTTTGTCTATTAATGGTCCGCCAGGGTAGGGTAGGCCTAATAGTTTAGCGCTTTTGTCAAAAGCCTCACCTACAGCATCATCTAGGGTTTCACCTAGAATTTCCATGTCAAAATAGCTTTTAACTAAAACAATTTGTGTGTGTCCACCACTTATGGTCATTGCCAAAAACGGGAACTCAGGGGTATGCTGCTCATCGTCCTCAATAAAGTGTGCTAGAATATGCGCCTGCATATGGTTTACTTCAATAAGCGGAATGTTTAATCCTAGGGCTAAGGACTTTGCAAAAGAAGTTCCAACCAACAAAGAACCCATTAGACCGGGTCCTCTTGTAAATGCTATGGCTGATAGTTGTTTTTTGTCGATATTTGCGTTAGCTAAAGCTTGATGTACTACGGGAACTATATTTTGCTGATGCGCCCTTGATGCTAATTCGGGCACAACACCTCCGTATTTCTTGTGTATTTCTTGCGTTGCAACAACATTGCTAAGTACTTTTTTATTGCTAAGCACTGCGGCAGATGTATCATCACATGATGATTCAATTGCTAAAATAAATTTTTCTTGATTTTTCACCTGTTTTGGAACAAAAATTGAATACACAAAGATAAACGCTAAAGGGCTATCAAAAAACTCAGAAAAATACTACTACGTATTCTTTTAATTCTCCTTATTCTAGGGGTTTTAATTTCTGTTGCCTTCTCTTTACCTTTTGTTCAAACTAGGCTCGCTAAATATGCTACAGACAGTATAAATAAAAAATACGATACCAACATTGCTATAGCGCGTTTACGTTTTTCTCCTTTTACTATGAGTACAGCTATTAAAGGTGTTTATGTAGAAGATTATAAAAAAGATACGCTATTCTATATCCATGAGCTTAATACCTCTGTTTTGAGCATAAGAAATATGATTGATGGCAATTTAGAATTTGGTGCTATAGATGCTAACGGGCTCTACTTTAATATGAAAACATATAAAAATGATACAGACACTAATCTGGATGTTTTTTTAGATAAATTAGATGCTAATGATACTATAAAAACAAATACGCCCTCATTTTTAATGTCTTCTTCAGAAATTAAGTTATCTGAAAGTAGATTTAAACTCTCTGATGAAAATATAGAAACGGCTACCATTTTAAATTTTGATGCTTTAGATATAGCAGCAAGCGATTTTAAAATAGAAGGATCTAAAGTAGCTCTTAAGGTTAATCAACTGTCTTTAGAAGGAGAAAAAGGTTTAAGCGTAAAAAACTTAACAACAGATTTTAAATACACAACAGCGCAAATGCGTTTTGATGAATTTGCTATTGAAACAGCAGAATCTAAACTAAATGGCAATTTAGTCTTTGATTATGATAGAGAAGACTTTGCTAATTTTTTAGAAAAAGTAAAAATTACGGCTACATTCAATGAATCTATTATAGCGCTTAATGACATCAATAATTATTACAGTGAGTTTGGTAAAGACATTACAGCGCAATTCTCTACACAAGTTACAGGGGTTTTTAATGATTTAGTATTTAAAGACTTAATTCTTAGATCAGAGAATACAGGTATACGAGGAGATTATGAGTTTACTAACCTCTTTAATGAAACAAACCCTTTTGTAATGAACGCCAAAATAGATAACATTACCTCTAGTTATTATCAATTGCGGTCTATACTACCTAATATTCTTGGTAAAGCAATACCTAAATCGTTTCAAAAATTTGGGCAATTTACAGTGCGTGGTAAAACTATTGTTAGTGAAACTTCTATAGATGCTCAAGTAAATTTAAATACAGCTATAGGCAGTAGTTACACAGATTTACAGATGGATAATATCGATAATATCGATGATGCTTCGTATAAAGGACTTATATCCTTAACAGATTTTGATTTAGGCGATTTTATTGAAAATCCAAATTTTGGAAAGACTTCTATGGATATTAATGTTGAAGGAAGAGGCTTTATATCAGAATACCTAAATACAGAGGCGGTAGGAGAAGTATATAAACTAGAGTTTAATAATTATGAATATTCTAATATTAAAGTTTCTGGGATTTTAAAGGATGAACTTTTTGATGGAAGACTTATTAGTAATGACCAAAACCTTCGCCTAGATTTTGAAGGCTTAGCAGATTTTAGTGCCGATAAAAACGATTTTAATTTCAACGCAAACGTAGATTATTTAGACTTAAAGAAGTTGAATTTTATTAACGATACCATCTCTATTTTTAAGGGCGATGTTAAAATGGATATTTCTGGAAATACTATAGATAACTTAGTGGGTGATGTGCGGTTTGAAAATACTACCTATCAAAATATTAATGATATTTATTTTTTCGAAGATTTTTCAATCACTTCTAGTTTTGATAAGGATACTACTAGAACCTTAAAAATTGAATCCCCTGATATTGTTTCTGGTTATCTAAAAGGAAAATATAAACTAGCAGAATTAGGGAGATTAACACAAAACTCTATTGGTAGTATATATACAAATTACAAACCTTATGAGGTTTCTGAAGGGCAACGTATTAAATTCAATTTTAAGATTTATAATAAGTTTATTGGCGTTTTTTATCCAGAGGTGAGTCTAGGTCCCGAAACTTTTATTAGAGGTGATATAAAAGCAGATGAAGGTGATTTTAAACTCACGTTTAAGTCGCCAGAAATATCAGCGTATAAAAACAAATTAGAAAATGTAGCCTTACAAATAGATAATAAGAATCCGCTGTTTAATACCTTTTTAACCGTTGATAATATGTCTACGATATATTATGACGTAGAAGACTTTAGTTTAATCAACACAAAACTTAAAGACACCCTATTTTTTAGAACAGAATTCAAAGGCGGTAGTGTGTATAATGATGAATATAATTTAAACTTTTACCACACTTTTAATAAAGAAAACAAATCTGTTATTGGACTTAAAAAATCGATAATCAATTTTAAAGAAAATGAATGGGTGGTCAATAGAGAGGGAGACGCAAAGAATAAAATTATTTTTAGCGAAACTCTAGACAGTATTAACATAGAAGAGATTGTACTGCATAATAGTAAAGATGAGCAGATTAGGCTAAAAGGTGCCTTGGCAGATTCTACCTATAAAGATTTAGATCTTCAATTTAAAATAGTATCCTTAAATAAAATAACTCCAGCAATCGACAGCTTAAATCTTGGTGGTCAAGTAGATGGCTTTTTAAATGTGTTGCAGAAAGATGGAAAATATTTGCCAACATCGAGCTTAAATATTAAAGATTTCTCGGTGAATAAAATTGGTTTGGGTGATGTAGAAATGCTAATATTTGGGAATACAGACTTAACAGAATTTGGTATTAATACCTGGATAAGACAAGATGGCGTAGAAAAAATGAATGTCAATGGAAAAGTCCATAATCAAAAGAAAACTATACTCGATTTAACTGCCAAACTAACCGATTTTAATTTAGAGCCTTTTGCCCCACTAGGACAAGGGGTAATATCTAATATTAGAGGTCAAATTGAGGGCGAAGCAAGCATTACGGGTGATGCTAATAATCCTGATATTAATGGAGCGTTGTTTTTAGATGGTGCAGGAATTGGAATCCCCTACTTAAATGTAGATTATGATTTTGCGGCTAGGTCTAAGATTAGATTAGAAAACCAGTCTTTTAATTTTGAAAATATTTTGCTTACCGATATTGATGTAGGTACCCAAGGTACTTTAGGTGGAAGTATTTCTCATACAGGTTTTGACGACTGGGTGTTAGATTTAAATTTAGATACAAACAATGAGCGTTTTCTAATTTTAAATACGGATTATAATGAAGAAGCATTGTATTACGGAATTGGTTTTGTAAACGGAACGGGGAGTATTTCTGGACCTACAAATGCCTTAAATATTAATTTTGAAGGAGCTACAGGAAGAGGTAGTGTGCTTAAAATTCCATTAAGTGATTTAACTACTGTTGGAGATTATTCTTTTATTAATTTTATTGATAAAAATGAAGTAAAAACATTTGAAGAAGAACGTATTCTTGATGAATATCAAGGTATAGAAATGACCTTTGATTTAGATGTTACCCCAGATGCAGAAGTTGAAATTGTAATCGACCAGAATAGCGGTAGTTCTTTAAAGGGTTCTGGAGCAGGGCTTTTACTTATGGAGATAAATACCAATGGTAAATTTAATATGTATGGTGAATTTGCGGTTGTTAACGGAGAGTATAATTTTAAGAGACCAGGTTTAATAGATAAAACTTTTACGGTAAGACCTGGGGGTAGGGTTATATGGCAAGGAGATCCATTAGAGGCAACGCTAGATATGGAAGCAGTATATGCTCTAAATGCAAATCCAGCACCTTTACTAGACGGAAACAATTTTCAAGGTAGAATTGCTACAGAAGTAGTTATAAAGTTAAATGGAGAGCTTGAAAACACGATAATTGATTTTGATATTGAATTCCCAGGAACCAACTCCATAGTACAATCAGAGTTAGAGTATCGTTTACAAGATCCCACTCTTAAAAGTAATAATGCTTTCTTTTTATTGGCGCAAGGCACTTTTGTAGACCAAGAACCAACAGGCTTAAACCAACAAGCAATAACGGGTAATCTAATACAAACAGCTTCTGGCTTGCTAAACCAAGCATTAACTGGTAGTAACGATAAACTTAATGTTGGTTTGTCATATGAGCAAGGTTATTCAGATGTTGAAGCAGATTTATTTACAGAGAATCGTATTGGTGTAACATTATCTACTAAAATTTCAGATAGAATATTAATTAATGGTAGAGTAGGTGTTCCTGTAGGGGGCAACGGAGTATCAGAAACAGTTGTAGCAGGTGATGTTGAAGTGCAAGTTTTATTAAATGAAGAAGGTTCACTTAGCGCAAAGATTTTTAATAAGGAAAATCAGGTGCAAAGGTTTTTTGGCGAACAGGGTTACACACAAGGTTTAGGACTATCGTATCAAGTAGATTTTGACACTTTTAAAGAGCTAAAACAAAAAGTCTTTAGAAAGAAGGATGCAAAAACTAAAAAACCAAAACAAGATAGTATTAAACCTAATGTTATAGGAAAAGATAGTTTAATACGTTTCTACACTAAAAAAACACTTCCAGAGCGTTAATTTTTCGATTATTTTTTAAAAAAGAATAAAAAAAACGCTACGAAAACGTTTTAGTTTGTTACACCTTGATAAATAGCTATGTAGAGTAGCTTTTTATTTAAATAAGTTTGCTAGCTTAGATATTTCAAACTTTAAAATGACTAGCAAGATTAAAAAAATCGCAGTTTTAACATCGGGAGGTGACTCTCCAGGAATGAATGCAGCAATACGTTCTGTTGTCCGTACCTGCGCTTATAAGAAATTAGAGTGCGTAGCTATATATAGGGGATATCAAGGAATGATAGAGGGTGATTTTAAAATTATGAACGCACGTAGCGTAAACAATATTATAAATAAAGGAGGGACGGTTTTAAAATCTGCACGTTGTGATGAATTTAGAACTCCCGAAGGAAGGAAGAAAGCACATGACCAATTGGTTAAAGAAGGTATAGATGCTTTTGTTGTAATTGGAGGTAATGGAAGTTTTACAGGGGCTCAATTTTTTAATCAAGAATTTAATTTCCCTGTAATAGGTATCCCTGGGACTATAGATAATGATATTATAGGCACATCGTATACTTTAGGTTTTGATACTGCTATTAATACCGTAGTTGACGCTATAGATAAAATTAGAGATACAGCGAGTTCTCATAACCGTTTGTTTTTTGTTGAGGTTATGGGTCGTGATGTAGGGCATATTGCCTTAAATGCAGGCGTAGGAGCCGGTGCAGAAGAGATATTAATTCCAGAACAAGATTTAGGACTTGACCGTTTATTAGAATCGCTAAAACGAAGTAAAAAATCAGGAAAATCTTCGAGTATAGTAATTGTAGCAGAGGGTGATAAAACAGGTAAAAATGTTTTTGAGCTTAAAGACTATGTAGAAAAAAATCTACCTATCTATGATGTTAGAGTATCTGTTTTAGGGCATATGCAACGTGGGGGTAATCCAACCTGTTTTGATAGGGTGTTAGCAAGTAGAATGGGAGTAAAATCGGTTGAAGCTTTAATAGAAGGTAAGTCAAACTATATGGTAGGTATTCGAGACACTAAATTAGTGCTAGTACCTATTAAAGAAGCTATTAGTGCGCATACAGCAATAGATGAGGAGCTTATAAAAGTTTCTGATATAATGACAATATAAATTAAAAACTAAAATTTAAATATTAAAAATGGCTCAAGTTAAAATAGGAATAAATGGATTTGGTAGAATTGGTCGATTGGTCTTTAGAGCTTCGGTTAAGAGAGATAATGTAGATGTAGTTGCTATTAATGATTTGTTAGATGTAGAACATTTAGCTTACTTATTAAAATATGACTCCGTACATGGTAGGTTCGATGGTACTGTAGCGGTAAAAGATGGGAATTTAGTTGTAAATGGTAAGACGATTAGAATTACAGCAGAGAGAGACCCAAAAAATTTAAAATGGGATGCTGTAGGTGCAACTATTGTAGCTGAATGTACAGGTATCTTTACCACTTTAGATACTGCTCAATATCATATAGATGGTGGTGCCAAAAAGGTGATAATTTCTGCACCATCTAAAGATGCTCCAATGTTTGTGATGGGTGTAAACCACAAGGACGTAAAAGCATCAGATAAAATTGTTTCTAATGCATCTTGTACAACAAACTGTTTAGCCCCATTAGCAAAAGTGCTAAATGATAACTTTGGTATAGAAGAAGGATTAATGACAACAGTGCATGCTACAACAGCTACACAACTAACAGTCGATGGTCCTTCTAAAAAAGATTATAGAGGAGGTAGAAGTGCAATGCTTAATATTATACCAGCATCTACAGGAGCAGCAAAAGCAGTTACTAAAGTTATACCATCCTTAGAAGGTAAATTAACGGGGATGGCATTTAGAGTGCCTACAGCAGATGTTTCGGTTGTTGATTTAACGGTGCGTTTAGAAAAAGAAACTACTTACGAAGCAATAAAAAAAGTATTTAAAGCTGCGGCAGAAGGAGAAATGAAAGGAGTTATAGGGTATACTGAAGATAAGGTAGTGTCTCAAGATTTTGTTTCAGATACGCATACAAGTATTTTTGATGCAGGAGCAGGAATTGAATTAAACTCTAAATTCTTTAAATTAATTTCTTGGTATGATAACGAAGCAGGTTTTTCTAATAAAATGATAGACTTAGCGCAACATGTTGCTAGCCTTTAAATAAGTATATTGCAACTATTCCTGAGAGTAAAGATAAATAAGTCATTATTTTCAGGAATATTTATTTTTAAAAAATATGATTTTAATAGTAGATAGTGGTGCTACAAAATCTGATTGGATAGCTCTCGATAAAAATGGAGAACAACTTTTTGTTACACAAACACTTGGGCTTAGTCCAGAAGTACTTACAAGAGACGTAATAGATGATCGCTTAGCCAATAACTTTGAGTTGTCTAAGAACAAAGAAAAGGTGAGTCATTTATATTTTTATGGCGCTGGTTGTGGTACAGATAGGATGAAGAGTTTTTTGAAAGATATTTTTAAAGATTTTTTTACAAGTGCTAAAATTGAGGTTCGTGAAGATACCTATGCTGCTATTTATGCAACTACTAAAATTGGTCGCCAAAGTATTGTATGTATTTTAGGTACAGGGTCTAATTGTAGTTATTATGATGGGCACCAGTTATTCCAGAAAGTAGCCTCTTTGGGCTATATTTTAATGGATGATGGTAGTGGTAATTTCTTTGGCAGGAAACTGATACGCGATTATTATTTTCATAAAATGCCCCAAGACTTAGGGATGAAATTTGCTAAAGAATTCGATTTAGATGCAGATATTATTAAAAACCATTTGTATAAACAACCTAATCCCAATACCTATTTAGCAACCTTTGCTAAATTTATTATAGAAAATAAAGAACACCCATACTGCCGTGGAGTAATAGATAAAGGCTTACAGCAGTTTATAAACAACTACATTATGCAGTTTGAGCTAGCCACAAAAGTGCCTATAAACTTTGTAGGAAGTATAGCCTATTATTTAAGCGATGAATTAAAAGCGCTTTTAGATCGTAATGATTTAATCCTAGGTATTATACGTCGGAAACCTATAGAAGGTTTAGTAGAGTTTCATAAGAAAACTATTTAATAGCAATCATAGAAATTTCTACATTTACAAACTTAGGTAAGTTGGCAACTTCTACAGTTTCTCTAGCTGGTGCTGTATCTGCATTAAAATAAGCGCCGTAAGCTTCGTTAATAGCTGCAAATTGATGCATGTCTTTAACAAAAATTGATGTTTTTACTACATTCTCAAAAGTCATATTAGCTTCTTCTAAAATGGCTTTTAAATTCTCCATAGATTGTATAGTCTCTTTTTTAATATCTCCTTCGATCAGTTCTCCAGTTGCAGGGTTTATAGGTATTTGCCCAGAAATATATAAAGTGTCATTAATAAGCGTAGCTTGATTATATGGCCCAATTGGAGCTGGAGCATTTGGTGTAGTGATTATTTTTTTCATTTTTTGTAGTTTTTAAAAATTCTAATTTTCAAAAGCCCGTTGTTATCTAAGCCTTTGGCTGTTTTTATCGTATTTTAAATCTTGCAGAATAGAACTGCTAATTCCAATAAAGAAATCCCATCGCTCATTACGTCCAAAAGGCACCCAATTAAATCGCAGGTCAAAACTTTTTAAGTTTCGTTGGAAACCTAACTGCGTTTGTGCAAAACCGTTGCCTACGAAATCATAACCAGAAGCCACTCGAACGCTCCATCTGGGGGAGGGAGATATATTACCAGAAAACATTAATGAGGCCGATGTAAATTCGCCTTGCCTATTACTATTATTGTATGAAGTTGTAAATTGTGCTCTTACATCCCAAGGTATGGTTGTGCCATAAATTGGATTTTCTACATCTTCTTGGTTTTTTTGACTATTCCTTTCGAACGCATCATCATTTAAACCAAAACCAAAAAGGTCGTCTGCACGGCCACCACTTCGAGCACGATAAGCATCATCACTAGTATCTAGATTTTCACTTTCTTCATCGTCCTCCCCCTTATTATTTTTCTTAGAAATTTCGCTACTTCTTATTGAATAACTCATATTCATACTTGCTCTTGTTAAACGCGCTAAGCCTCCGCCAGCAGCAACATTAAAAGTATTTATTCTTCTTCCGTTATTATCTATAGTATAAGGGTCTAGTGCGCCAGAAAAATTAATATTCATTTTATTGTTTAAAATGGTGGTACCACCATTAAAACCAATAGGGGCGAGTTTAAGTGAATCTGCTTCAAAATTATAAGCAGTAGAAAAATTAAGGTTACTTAATAAGCTTATTTTTTTGGGCTCTATTTTTGTAGAGTCTCTGTCCCTAACTTTGGCTTCTAGTGTATTTTGAAGCGAAAAACTTAACGAATTAGAACTATTTAAACTTGGGGAGCCATTTAAAGTTCCTTCAAACCTACTAAATAGTACTTCTTCTCCTTGAAGATTTAAATAGCTATCAAAAAATTGTTCAAAAGAAGGAGCATAACCCCAACCAATAGAAGGTCTTGCAACGTGTCTTATTGCTTGAATTTTCTTATCTTCACCAAAATTAAAATTCCCATATAACGTAGTACCTAAACTTGCATTTAAACCATAACGATTAAAACGATCAAACCCATTTAAGGTATCTAACACAACCTCTCTATTGGTCACTTCGTCATTTGGATCTTGCCCTCTTAAAAAAGTCTGTGCAGTCCAGATATCTTCATAATTACCACCAACAGAAACACTTAAATATTTGGCAACTTTAAAATTGGTGTTTAATGGAATAGAATGAATAGCACCTACTCTAACATTGTCAAACATTCGCGAACTTAAAAAGTCTTCATCATTAGTTTGTATACGGTTTTCTGCCCTTAAATTATACTGAAAGTTTAAATTCTGGATTATTCCTTTTTTTATCCCTTCTCTTTTTGCAAAAGGGAAAACACGCTCTACGCTTGTTTGTAAGGTTGGTAAAGTTAGGCTGATATTGTCAGCGTCTGGATCCGCATTAGCACTAATATTTTGATTATGAGATGCCGTTAGGTTTACATTAACCGAAGGATAAGAAGGAAATGTTTTAGAATACGATACGGACGAAGAAAGGTTATTGTTTTGGGTGTTTTGAACATTAACTTGATTAAAAGAGTTGCTAAAAAACTGACTACTCCCCACATTTACCTGTGCAGAAAACCTTGAATTCGGACTTGCTTTTTGATCTTGCTGATGTGATATTTGAACATTAAAAAAAGTTGACCTAGCAAAATCATCAAAACCTCTTTGACTTGTAATTTGGTTTTCAAAAGTAAAATTTATAGCACCCCTATATTTATATCGCTTTGCATAAAGAGATCGTGCTCTAAGACCATAACTTCCATTGGTAAAAAAATCTCCAAGTACACTGATATCAAAATTGTCATTTATAGGTAAATAATAACCGCCATCTTGTATTGAAAAACCACGGTTAGGGTCTTGAGTAAATGTAGGAAATATTAAACCAGCTGTTCTACCTACCGTTAATGGAAAATAAGCGAAGGGTAGGGCAATAGGAGTGGGTATGTCTACTAAATAAAAGTTGCTAAAACCTGCAATTACTTTTTCACCTGGTACTAATTTGGCTTTCCGTATTTTAATATAATAATCTGGATCTATAGTATCCTTAGAGGTTGTTAATCGTGCAGATTTTAAAAAGTATACAGAGTCATTTTCTTTTTTGGTTACCTCGGCAAGTATTTTCATTGCATCGCTACCAATTGGTCCAGCAGTTGCTTGTTGTTCTGTTCTAGAGTTCCAGATTAGTGCCTTTTGTGTATCAAAATTAAATCGGATAGAGTCTGGTATTACAACATTATCTCCTTGCTTAAAAACAGGTAATTGGGAATATACCCCTGTAGAATCTTTAATTCTACCAGCATAGACTTCGTTTGTTAAATAATCCATTACAATGATACCTGCCTTAAGTTCAGTGTCTTGGTAATATATTTCAGCTTCGTTATAGAGGTATATTTTGTTATCTTTCTTACTTAGTCTTACATAATCTTTAGCCTTATATTTAATCTTATCAAGAAGTAACTGTTTTTTTTTCTCTGTTGTATCTTGTTGTATAGAATCTATCGGTACAGTATCATCTAATATATTAGTTGGCAATATCGGCGCGCTAATTGAATCTATAGTAGATTTTATAGGCAAAGGAGTAACTTGATCTTCTTGCGCCAAAGAATAAGGCACAGTCAAAACCAGCATTAATAGGAAAAGAAGAAGGTGTTTATTTGCTTGCAACGTGATAAATCCTATTTTTGTAGCAGGTTGGCTTAGTTTTTGAAGCTCAAACTTACATATATTTTTTGTTCTCTTTATTGGACATTACGATAAATTTAACCAAGATTGAACATTAAAATTGAATTGTACTTATGATTAAGAATAGACTTGCACCTATAGTATTTGGTATATTTTTTTTGGTATTTACCTCTTTTGTAAATACTACCGAACCACAATCCAAAGATAAATTTATTGTTGTTTTAGATGCTGGTCATGGCGGGCATGACCCTGGAAATTTAGGGAATGGATATTTAGAAAAGAATATTGCATTGTCGATAGTACTTAAAGTGGGTGCGCTTTTAAAGGAACATGGAGATTTTGAAGTTATTTATACAAGAAACGACGATACTTTTGTTAATCTTTTTGAACGAGGTAAAATAGCTAATGAAGCTAATGCAAACCTTTTTGTATCGGTACATTGTGATTCTCATAACTCAGATGCTAATGGGGCTGGAACATTTGTTTTAGGCTTGCACGCCAATAAACAAAATTTTGAGGTCGCTAAAAAAGAGAACTCTGTAATTTATTTAGAAGATAATTACGAACAGAAATATGCGAAGTATGATATTAATTCTCCTGAATCTATAATTGGTTTAACTATTATGCAAGAAGAATTTTTAGAGCAAAGTATTCAGCTTGCAAAATTGATGCAAGATAATTTCACTAATAAGCTAAATAGAAAAGACAGAAAAGTAAAACAAGCAGGTTTTATAGTACTGCACCAGACCTTTATGCCAAGTATTTTGGTTGAAACAGGTTTTTTAACAAATAAAGAAGAAGGTTCTTATTTAAATTCTATAAAAGGACAAAATGAAATGGGCACTGCAATTGCAAATGCCATAATAGGATATAAAGATGGAGTAGATGCAAACTTAATAGCCTTTGATGATAATTCTACAAAACAAATAGAATCGCCCAAAAAAGAAATCGTTACAGATAAAATAGAGGAAAAAGTAACTGTTACAAAACCAAAAAAAGAAACGGTTACCGATAAAATAGAAGATAAAGTGATCATTGCGAAACCAAAAGAGGAAGTAGTTGTTGCTGAAAAAATTGAAAAAACTAAGCCTAAGGTAGAAAATACAATTCCTAAAATAGATACACCTAAACCAATAAAAGAAGATGTTGCAATAGCGAATACCGTTATTTTTAAAGTACAATTAATGGCAACCCAAAAGACAATTCCTTTAGAGAGTTCTTATTTTAGAGGTTTAGATAATTTGTCCAAAGAGCCCATTAGAAACCTATACCGCTATATGTATGGTAATACGCCCTCATATACAGAAGCTATAATATATAAATCGCAGGCAGAAGCAAAAGGGTATAAAGGGGCATATATTGTTGCGTATAAAAACGGAAAACGAATTCCAGTTCAAGAAGCTAGAAGGGCTGTTGAAAAACAATAACGAAAGGTCTTAAAATTATTCCTAATTTTGTTTAGAACAGAAAACAAGTCCTTTGAAGCTATCAAGAGAAATTAAAACCGGTCTTATTGTTATTTTAGGTATACTTTGTGTAATTTTTGGTTACAGCTACTTAAAAGCATCTCCACTTTTTGATAATAGTAAAACACTCCATGCTATTTATGATAATGTAAGCGGTTTAGAGACAGGAACAGAAGTTGTTATTAATGGCTTTGTTGTAGGTAAAGTAACTAATATTCGTTTTAAAGATAACTCAGGAAAATTAGTAGTTACTTTTTCTATGAAAAGTGATTTTAAATTTTCGAGTAACAGTAAAGCAGAATTATATGATACCGGTATAATTGGCGGAAAAGGAATACAAATTAAGCCTGTTCTTGATGGTTCACCTATCGTTAAATCGGGCGATACTTTAAATGCTGGGGTAAAACCAGGGATTACTACCTTATTACAAGAAACATTACCTCCATTACAATTAAAACTTGAAGGAGCTATTTCTAATGCCGATTCTTTACTATTTAATGTAAATGATGTTTTAGATGCAAAAACAAAAAGTGGAATAAGAGAAAGTATTGCAGGTCTAAATAATTTAATAAAGAGTTTTCAGATTAGTGCTAATGCCATGAACGAATTAGTAGAAAACAATAAGACGCAATTAGATAGTTCTATTAAAAACATGAATACTGCTACTTCAAATTTTGCGAAACTATCAGAATCTTTGGTAGACGCAGACCTAACAAAAACTATAAAAAGCTTAGAAGGTACCATAACCAATATGAATAGTATACTAGGAAAAATAGAAGATGGAGATGGCACTTTAGGTAAAATGCTTACTAATGATGAGCTTTATGATAACCTTTCTAAGGCTTCTCGTGAATTGGATTTACTGCTTCAAGATTTTAGATTAAACCCAAAACGCTATGTAAACGTTTCTGTATTTGGAAAAAAACAAACAGAATACGAACTTCCTGAAAACGACCCTGCAGCTGTTAATGATAATTAAGTAACCTTATGGAATATCTTCCAAATATTTTGTTTGCTATCGCCTTGGTTCTAGGAATAGGCTTTTTTGCTAGAAACATTAAAAAGTTATCTCGAAATATTAAGCTAGGTAAAACAGTTGACACAAGCGATAATAAGGCACAACGATTTAAAAATATGGCTAGAATAGCCCTTGGACAAACAAAAATGGTAGTGCGTCCTATTGCGGGTTTTATGCATATTATTGTGTATGTAGGTTTTATTATAATAAATATTGAAGTTCTTGAGATTATTATAGATGGACTTTTAGGCACCCATAGAATATTTGCGTTCTTAGGTTCTTTATATGATTTTTTAATTGGATCATTTGAGATACTTGCCTTTTTAGTAATTGTTGCCGTATTTGTTTTTTGGATAAGAAGGAATGGTATAAAACTAAAGCGTTTTATAAAACCAGAAATGGAAGGGTGGCCTAAAAAAGACGGTAACCTTATTTTATATATTGAATTTGCGCTTATGTTATTGTTTTTAACAATGAACGCTACAGATGTACAGTTACAACAGCTAGGAGCAGAGCACTATACAAAAGCAGGTTCTTTTCCTATTAGCCAGTTTATAAGCCCTCTATTTGATGGAATGTCCGTTTCTAGTCTTATTGTAATAGAGCGAATAGCTTGGTGGTTACATATTTTAGGAATACTAGCTTTCTTAAACTATTTGTACTACTCTAAACATTTGCATATTCTTTTAGCATTCCCTAATACCTACTACGGAAAATTAAAAGCCCAAGGCGAGTTTACTAATCTTGAAGCTGTTACTAATGAAGTTAAGTTGATGATGGATCCATCTGCCGACCCATATGCAGCTACAGACGATGCAACCGAACCCGAAAAATTTGGCGCTTCAGATGTAATTGATTTAACCAGAGTACAACTTTTAAACGCCTATACATGTACTGAATGTGGTAGATGTACTTCAGAATGCCCCGCAAACCAGACTGGGAAAAAGTTATCACCCAGAAAGATAATGATGGATACGCGTGACCGCTTAGAAGAAGTGGGTAAGAATATAGATACAAACAAAGGTGTCTTTGTAGCTGATGGAAAGCAACTTCTAGGAGACTATATTACAAATGAAGAGCTTTGGGCCTGCACAACATGCAATGCATGTGTAGAGGCATGTCCAGTGAGTATAGACCCGCTTTCAATTATTATTGAGATGAGACGCTATTTGGTTATGGAACAATCTGCTGCCCCTACAGAATTAAACAATATGATGTCTAATATTGAGAATAATGGCGCACCATGGCCTTACAATCAAATGGACCGCTTAAACTGGGTAAACGAATAAATTTATAACTATGAGCGATACACTTAAGGTGAAGACTATGGAAGAATTCATGGCGCAGGACGCACAGCCAGAAATCTTATTTTGGGTTGGCTCTGCTGGTAGTTATGATGATAGAGCAAAAAAAATTTCTAGAGCTTTTGTTAAAATCCTGAATACTGCTAATGTTGATTTTGCAGTTTTAGGACCAGAAGAGAGCTCCACTGGTGATGTTGCAAAACGTGCTGGGAACGAGTTTTTATTTCAGATGCAGGCTATGATGAATATAGAAGTCTTAAACGGCTACGAAATAAAGCGTATTGTAACCTGTGACCCACATTCCTTTAATACACTTAAAAATGAATACCCGAGTTTAGGAGGTAATTATAATGTTGTTCACCATACAGAGTATATCAAAGAACTTATAGATAGTGGGCGTCTTTCAGTTGAGGGCGAATTCTATAAAGGAAAAAGAATTACGTTTCACGACCCATGCTACTTAGGTAGAGCAAATTCCGTTTATGATGCTCCTAGAGCTGTTCTTAAAAACACTAATGCAGATATAGTTGAGATGAAACGTAACAAAAAAACAGCTTTATGTTGCGGAGCTGGCGGTGCTCAAATGTTCAAAGAACCCGAAAAAGGGGATATGGATATCAATGTATTACGTACAAAAGATGCTTTAGAGACAAACCCTAATATTATTGCTACAGGCTGCCCTTATTGCAATACGATGATGACAGATGGTATTAAAGCACACGAAAAAGAAGGAGCTATTACCGTATTAGATGTAGCCGAACTTATTGCAAATTCTTTATAAAATGCTAATTGATTTTGAATCTTTGCCTGATAATTCTAGAATTTGGATTTACCAATGTAACCGTAGTTTTTCACCCGAAGAGTTAGCAGAAATTACTGCCGGGTTGAATACTTTTTTAACCCAATGGACTGCTCACGGCAGTGATTTAAAGGCAGGGTTTGAGATTAAATACAACCGATTTATAATTATTGGTTTAGATCAAGCTGAAGCTAGTGCGTCTGGATGTTCTATAGATGCTTCTGTACATTACATACAGAACTTAGAACAGCAGTTTAAGATAGACTTACTAGATAAAATGAATGTATCCTATAAGCAAGGAGATTTTGTGGCTTATAAGGCATTAAAAGACTTTAAAAAAATGGCTAAACAAAGAGCTATATCTAAAAACACAGTGGTTTTTAATAATTTGGTTGCTACAAAACAAGAATATTTAGAAAATTGGGAAGTACCAGCCTCAGAAAGTTGGCATGCTCGTTTCTTGTAAAAAGTATCTTACAAAACCCTTATTTAACATGCTTTTATCGACGAAATACAATATTTTTATTAGCTTTTAGTTTTCCCCCTAGAGCCTCCTTTATGCATAAATATTTATACGCACTAATTTTCCTTTTTTCTTTCTTGTTAAGTCAAGGGCAAAAAAATCCTTTGCTTACCAAAGATTCTATCGCACAACAAAGTTGGGTAGAGGAGAGGTATAGTGAGATGACTTTAGAAGAAAAAATAGGGCAACTATTTATGGTTAGAGTGGCTTCTGATCAAAATAAAAAAGCTACTAATGCTATTAAAACCCTTATAGAAGAAGAGCATATTGGTGGTGTCATCTTTTCTACAGGAGGACCAATACGCCAAGCAAAATTAACAAACCAATACCAAAAGGCATCTAAAATTCCTTTACTGGTAGGCATGGATGCAGAATGGGGCTTATCAATGAGATTAGATTCTACCTACGCTTTTCCATGGAATATGACATTGGGTGCTATTGAAGATAACGCCATCGTAGAAAAAGTAGGAAAACAGATTGGTAAACATGCTAAGCGTTTAGGAGTTAGTATTAATTTTGCTCCAGATATTGATATTAATATCAACCCTAATAATCCAATAATAGGAAATCGTTCTTTTGGCGAAGACAAAGAAAACGTTGCTCAAAAAGGGATTGCCTTTGCTAAAGGTATGGAGAGCGAAGGAGTCTTAGCATCAGGTAAACATTTTCCAGGTCATGGCGATACTAGTACCGATTCGCATAAATCACTTCCGTTTTTAGATTTTACTAAAGAACGCTTAGATAGTATTGAGCTATATCCCTATAAAAAGTTAATAGCAGAAGGCTTGAGTAGTATTATGGTAGCACATCTTAACATACCGAGTTTAGAACAAAAAAAAGGGCATCCATCATCATTATCAGAAAGTATAATAAGCGATTTATTAAAGAAGAAGCTAGGCTTTAAAGGCTTGGTCTTTACAGATGCTTTGAATATGAAAGCGGTATCTGAGTTTGCTCCCCAAGGAGAAGTTGAGCTATCTGCATTTATGGCGGGTAACGATATTCTTTTAATGCCAGTTGATGTAAAAAATGCAAAAGCTAAGATTATAGAAGCCTATAAATACGGTCTTATAAGTGAAACACGTTTAAAAGCCTCTGTAAAAAAGATTTTAATGGCCAAATATAAGGCTGGTCTCCATAATTACAAACCAATAGTTATTGAGGGTTTGTATACGGACTTAAATAGTTTAGAAAACGATATCATTTACGAAGAAGCTATAGAAAAAGCGATAACCATTGTAAAGAATAAGTTTGATTTAGCTCCTATTAAAAATTTACAAAACAAAAAGATTGCATATGTAAAATTTGGCGATGATGATGGCACTCCTTTTTTTAATATGCTAAACAAATATGCTAAAGTAACCAAGATTGAAGCAAAAAATATAGTAGACTACCGTGAAAAGCTTAAAAATTTTAATCTAGTAATTATTGGTTTACATAAGAATAATGATAGCCCTTGGAAGGGGTATCAATTTTCTAAAAATGAATTGTTCTGGTTACAAGAAATTTCAAGATTACGTACAAGCAATACCATATTAACAGTTTTTGCAAAACCCTATGCTTTATTAGATGTGGTTAATTTTAGCAGCATTGATGTTGCCGTTGTAGGATATCAAAACAGTAAAATTGCTCAGGAAAAAACTGCTCAAGTTTTATTTGGTGCTTTACCAGCAAAAGGAGTATTACCAGTTTCTGCGAGTGCTAATTTCCCTGTAAATACAACTGTAAAAACCAAGGCTATAGCTCGTTTAGGGTACAGTATTCCTGAGCGTGTGGGGATTAACTCTAAAAAATTAGCAGCTGTCGATAGCTTGGTTAGAATTGGTATAGATTCAGTTATGTTTCCAGGAGCTCAAGTTTTAGTGGCTAAAAAAGGAAAAGTTATCTATCAAAAAAACTTTGGAAAACCAACCTATAAAGCTACAGATAGTATTACAGACAATTCTATATATGATTTGGCTTCGCTTACAAAAATTTTATCAACCTTACCCTTATTAATGAAGATGGAGGAGGATGGTGCTATTAGATTGAATGACACCTTTAAAGATTTAATTCCGGAATATGAGGAATCAGAATTAAAGAATGTTACTGTTTTAAAAGCATTATCTCATTACGGTAGGTTACCTGCATGGATTGCTTTCTACGTGAGTACATTAAATAAAAAACGAAAACCATCAGAAGAATTTTATAGAACAGCTCCCTCAGATGGATTCTCTATAAAAGTAACAGATAAATTATATTTAGCAGATGTATATAATGATTCAATATATAATAGAATTGGTCGCCAAGAATTAAAATCTAATAGGTATCGCTATAGCGATGTTGGATATTACGTTTTTAAAAAATACATCGAAAAAACTAAAAATGAAAACCTCGATGTGCTCATCAATGATTTTTTGCTAAACTCATTAGGAGCCACACATACAAGCTATAATCCTCTAGATAAATTTAAAAAAGAATATATAGTACCCTCAGAAGAAGACCAATATTTTAGGTACGAAACTGTGCAAGGTTATGTACATGATATGGGAGCTGCTATGCAAGGTGGCGTAGGAGGTCATGCGG